>CAZGIC010000086.1:0-3608 GCA_964526435.1 uncultured Lachnospiraceae bacterium
GCCTGCGGATTAAAGTCTGCGACGCTAATTGCAAGTTAGCTGTTCAAAAACCGCAAATTTTTCTTGAAAATTAAGTTTATTGACAGTCTGAAACGCGGAATATATCCGCGTTTTTTAAATTATAATATAAATACAATTATTTATAAGGCATTTTGCCTTAATAAAAACAGGAGTAAACCATATGAGATTAGACAAATATTTAAAAGTGAGCAGAATAATAAAAAGAAGGACAGTGGCAAATGAAGCCTGTGATGCAGGAAGAGTAACTGTAAACGGCAAAATTGCAAAAGCAGGGCTTGATGTAAAACCCGGAGATATTATAGAAATCACATTCGGCACAAACACATCAAAATTTGAAATCTTATCAACTCAGGAAACAGTACGCAAGGAAAAGGCTCAGGAAATGTATAAACCTCTCTGATAAAGCATATATTTTAAGTAAACACAGATTTAAAATATCGCTTTTCAGAGGAGGATATAACTTGGATGACAGCAGACACACTATAACTCTTGACAACAGAGAAAAACTTAATATTACAGGTGTAACGGACGTACTAAGTTATGACGAAGAAAACATCGTTGCCCAGACAGAAAAAGGTATACTCATAATAAGGGGAGATAATCTCCATATAGCAAACCTTAACACAGACAAAGGTACTCTGACAGCCGACGGAAATATATCAAGCCTTGCATACGACAACGAGCAGGAATTTAAAGGCTCTCTTTTAAGCAGAATATTTAAATGATACTTTCATTCACATATCAATTCAAACTTTTTATGCTTACAATAGGTCTGGGACTGTTGTTTGCGTTTTTATACCATGTGTTTTACATACTCTGCAAAACTATAAAACTTAACAAATTACTAAAAGGGATTTTTGACATAATATACTGGCTCATTATATCCCTTTCCCTCTTTTTAACAATGCTTAGACTCAACAGCGGCGAAGTAAGGCCTTTTATAATTCTTGGCACAGCTTTGGGCATGATTTTTTACTATTCGTCAATAAAGCCTCCTATGGACAGGCTGATATGCACTATTTTTCACATTATAAAAAAAGCAGTTTTGTTAATAACAGACATAATTCTTACTCCCATAAGACTTGTTTTATATCCAATTATTAAAATTTTAACCATATTATCACTTTTTTTGAAAAAACACTTGAAAAAACATGTAAAATGTGAGAAAATTATTTTATGTAAATTGAGGCAGTATTTTTTGGGAGTGACAAAATTGACTACAGCTACCGTAAAGAAAAAGCGTTCAAAGATAAATATATTATGGGCACTTATAATGATTATAATAATATGTATTTTTGCAGTCGCTCTTTGCTATCAATATTTTCTGCATCTTCAGCTTGATACTGCAAAACAGGAAATTGAAGTACAGATTGCAGAAGCAAAGGCTGAAAGTGCGGCCCTTACAAAACAATATGAAAATCAGGACAGTGCAGAATTTATAGAAAAAGTGGCAAGAGAAAAGCTCAATATGGTATATCCTTCAGAGCTGGTATACATCAATACAAACTCTGAAGAAGGCAAAAAACTTCTCAATTCCATTAAACGTTCATCTGTAAGGTCAAGTACTTCTGAAAGCACAACGAGTAATACGGAAAATTAACTTTAATCTAAAAAGGTGTTCAACTTTTCAGTTGAACACCTTTTGTATAATCAAAACAAGCATTATTTGAACTGCTTTTATAATCACATTCTGTTCTTATCTCCCCACTCACACATTCCGTCAAGTATAGGAATAAGAGATTTCCCCCTGTCAGTAAGACTGTATTCCACCTTTGGCGGAATCTGAGGGTATTCTTTTCTGATAACTAAACAGTCCGCTTCCAATTCTTTTAGTGTAGAACTTAATGTTTTATATGAAATTGTTCCTATATATTTTTTCATTTCATTAAACCTTACAATACCAAATTCCATTAATATGTACAATACAGTCATTTTATATTTTCCGTTAATAAGAGATAAGGTATAACTGAAACCTGTATCATTTAAACGTTCTTTTGAAATACAACGTTCTTTCATTTTACACTCTCCTTTAGGTAAGTACTATATCCTTATGTAAGTATATAACATAATCGTGCGTACTTGAACTTATTACCAGTTATGTTATAATTATAATACATCCGGATTAATAAATCAACAATTACAAAACAACAAAAAGGAGAATGGTATTTATGAGCAAAAAAATTCTTGTAATCACAGGCAGTCCCCGTAAAAATGGCAACAGCTTTGCAATGACGGAAGCATTCATTAAAGCTTCTGAAGAAAAAGGAAACCAGGTTATTCGCTTTAATGCATCAGAAATGAATCTTGGCGGATGTCGTGCATGCGAAACCTGTTTTAAATCCGGCAAAGCCTGTTCTTTTGATGATGATTTCAATACAATTGCTCCCCATATTTTAGAGGCAGATGCAATTGTATTTGCTACTCCGGTATACTGGTATTCAATTCCATCTCAGATTAAATGTATAATTGACAAAATATATTCTTTCTGCGTGGCAGGCAAGGATATTTCAAATAAAGAAGGTGCTTTAATCGCCTGTTGCGAAGAAGATGATATAACTGTATTAGACGGAGTAAAAATTCCTGTTGAACGTACAGCGTCATTACTGAAATGGAAAATGGCAGGAGAAGTTTTAATTCCTGGTGTTCTTAATACAGGAGATATTGATAATACTGACGGCTGCAAACAGGCAGCAGCTCTTGCTGACAAAATATAATACGGAGGTGACATACCATGGGCAAAAATATAATTATACTTAATGGAAGTCCACGAAAAAAAGGCAATACATCTTCTCTTGTAAATTCTTTTACTGAAGGTGCCAAAAGCTCAGGCAACAACGTAACCGAATTTTTCCTTAATGATATGAATATTCACGGATGCAAAGGCTGTTTTGGCGGCGGCAAAAATCCTGACAGCCCCTGTTCCCAAAAAGATGATATGGATAAAATATATCCTCCTTACAAAAACGCCGATATTGTGGTCCTTGCAACTCCACTATACTACTGGACAATAAGCGGACAGCTGAAAACAGCCTTTGATCGTCTTTTTGCAGTAGCTGAATGTGATCCTGATTGCCGTAATCCTAAAAAAGACTGCATTCTTATTATGGCAGCAGAAGGACATGGATTTGATGAAACACTTTACTGGTATGACAATTTAGAAAAGCACATGGGCTGGAAAAACATAGGTAAAATTCTTTGCGGCAGTGTAATGAATATCGGAGATACAGAGGGCAGAACTGAACTTAAAGAAGCCTTTGAACTGGGAAAATCAATAAAATAATAAATATTAAAACACACAAAAGGAGAAAGTTTATTAACTTTAATAATAACTTTCTCCTTTTATTTACAGTACATATTTTTTTATTATTTTATACTCATTTTTCTGAATTTAGTATCTTTACACACCTGCACATAAAACTCATAACCTGTAATTTATTATAAGATCTGCCATTCTTACATCAATTTCTATACAATAAATATTCTCTTTGACTGTATATCAAAAAATTTTCACCATATTTAAGGGCGAGTATCCCTCGCCCTTCATATCTTCCATTTTAAGTTTGTATCACAGGTAAAATTCAGATTTA
>CAZGIC010000086.1:3708-5604 GCA_964526435.1 uncultured Lachnospiraceae bacterium
TTCAGTTGTTGTTTCTGTTCCTTCAGCACTCATACCTGTATATATAAGTGTAGGGAACTCTCTTATGCTATCCTCTATAATCCCTATTCCCGTATAATTGTTTATATATACCTCATTTTCATCATCTTCTATACGTACACCATGAGGTCCGTCTTCAAGGACAACAGAAAGAATACCTTCTTCATCAGTAGTACCGCTTATTCTCTCTCCTCCGTCTACTCTGTAGTAAACATCTTCATTGGCAAGAACATTACCGGATTCATCTGTAACATTTATATATGCCGTATATTCCTTAGGTTCATATTCGCCCTGCATAATAATGCGATTTTTTGTACCTTCATATCCTTTAAGAACACCATCTTCAAGAATACTTTTAAGATAAGCTTCTATTGCCTCAACTTCTCCTCCTGCTTCGCCGTATTTAGGTATATCTGTAAGCATTGTATAATTACTGCCGCCGCTTAATATGTAATTGTTTCCTGCAAGCATAATCTGTCTGCTGTCATCATTTCTGTCAAGAGGTTCATCTTCACCCTCAAGAGTTATGGAAATAACTCTGCTGTCCTCACTTTCAGTATCAAAAACAACATTAAAGCCTGAAATTTGCAAAAAGCCTCCTGAAATCTGCATCTGAAGAAGCATACCTGTTTCAGGATCCTGTCCGTCTAAAAGATTTCCTGAAACTTCCATCATTTCATATAATATTTTAGGAGTAATTTCTTTTATATATACAGTATTTGAAAAAGGAAATGTTGTTACAAGACTTCTCTTTGTAATATCTCCGTTTGGTATAGCTTCTCTTATTCCTCCGCCGTTTTCAACGGCTACAACAGGCATATCAACATCTTTATCTTCGAGGAAATTAATTGCAGCACTTCTTAAAGCATCAGCTGCAAAATCCCCGTAATTTGTTTCAACAAATCTTACAGGAGCAACCTGACCGATCCAGCCGGCCCACAAAGTAGTTTCAGTACTGCCTATTTTCTCATCTAAAAGATCCTGTTGAGATTCATTTATTTCAGCTAATTTTTCCGTTACATCTGCTTTAGGAGTAACATCTGCAAGATCAGCAGGTGTAAGCAGTTCTTCCGTTAATTCAACACCTTCATCTGACACTTCTACTGTTATTTTACCCACAGCACTCATTGCCGAGCCTGTCTGTGCTATGAGAATATCATTTTCAACTAAATTTTCAACAGTATGACTATGACCGTCAATTATTGCATCAAGCTCTCCCTGATACTCACCTGTCATTGCATCTGCAAGGTCTGTGCTTGTGCAAGGTACATCCATATCTCCCATATGGCATACGGCAATTATTACATCAACACCTTCTGCATTAAGTTCATCTATTTCTCTTTTAGCACATTCAACTTCATCTTTGAATTCTACACCTTTTGTACCCTCAGGGTTTGTAGCTGTAGCAGTCTCCACTGTTGTCAGACCAAAGAAACCTATTTTTATATCATTGCTCTCAATTATGGTATGGCAGCCCTTATTGCCGTCCTGTATGCCATCAAGAAGAATACTGCCGTCCTTATATGTATTTGCAGAAAGTACAGGGAATTGTGCCTTCCTCACATTATCTAAAAAATTGTCAACACCAAAGTCAAACTCATGATTTCCCGCAGTCATTAAATCATATCCTGCCAGATTCATAAGCTCAATAATATCAGAGCCTTTACTTAAAGATGCAAGGGGAAGTCCTTGTGTTGCGTCTCCCGCATCTACCAGAACAGAACCCGGAGTGTTTTCTTTTAACGCTGCCACTATATCAATGCCAACAACGCTTTCACCATCACCTTCTAAATAACCATGACTGTCATTTGTATGATAAATGATTACTTGCTTACTTTCATCTGCCTGAACATAATTCACACTAAAAGCAGATATGCA
>CAZGIC010000086.1:5704-9807 GCA_964526435.1 uncultured Lachnospiraceae bacterium
CTTATTATAAAACTATATTCCGATAATTAACATAAACAGCCTATTCTACAGCTCCTTCAGCAGAAGGGGCTTCGTTTTCTCTAAAAATCAAACCAAAAATAAGTCTTACCAAAGGTCCGGCAATAAAGAACTGCCAGAAGAAAGCCATAGGGAAATTTAAAATAGTTGTTTTTATCCACATTGATAATAATTCACTCTGGAAAATTCCGCCCTTAAAAAGAACTGTTGCTGCAAAGCTCATACATGGACACATTATCCATACAGAAGCAGCAGATATAGCAGCTGTAATCAAAAATGGCTGTGTTGGTGATATTGCCGGATTAATCAGTCTGAATCCAACTATTTTTGCCAGTTTACCTACAAAAATAAGTTCAAGTAAAACAGCAATCACAAGCATAATAGGGAATTCATTAAAAGCAGCAATAAATGCATGATTTGTAAATTCACCTGAATTTACAGCTATGTTATAGCATATCATTCCATAAACCATAACAGCTGCCATTAAAATAGTAAAAATAACGTCCTGAAATTTTGTCTTTGGCATAAATATAACCTCCTGAAAAAAATATAAATATTTATTAAATGGTACTTATACAAAATTCAGCCGGCTTGATTTTTAAACCGCAGCTTTAATTACAGTATTTCATGAACCGAATTACTCTTTCAGTTCACAAAAAAAGAATGGAGTAAACTTTCGTCTTACTCCATTCTCAAGTAAAAACTACCATTAATTGTTAGTTATTATACTACATTTTAATTGCTTTGTCAAGCTTTATTTTTTATTTTTCTACAAACTCATAAGAGCTGTCAAGAACCTTCTGTAATATCTGTGCCACATCCATAGTAGTTATTTTCTTTTTTCCTGATACTCTTGCATCAGCAAGCTGTTCTTCAGTGAGATCTGATCCTTCAGGATTTAAAATATATTCAAATACAGCATTTACATCAGCTATAGAAATCTCACCGTCACCATCTATATCACCACTGCCTATTGGCACACTGTATGTTTCAAGAGAAATATTGCTGAATAACGTTCCGTTATACTTAACAAGTGACATAGTATCCTGAGCTGCATCTGTAGCAAAACCTACATACACTGTTTCAGGAAGAGTAGTTTCATAAGTATCCATTGTATACCATGTAACACCGTCAAGGGAAGCAGACAATGTAACAGTCTGATCTGTTCTCTCAATTTTTGCCCAGCCGTGATTTGGCTCTTCCCCTACTCTTACAGCAGCAACACCAAGCATATTGTCAGTATATGTTACACTACCGCCGTCAGCTGTTCTCACCATAGTTCTTACATTCTTTGCCTTAACCGTATTTCCGGCTATATCAATTAAATCTTCGTAATCTTCGCCCTTAATGTAAGTAAGAGAAGCCATATAGAATTCGCTTGTTGTATCAAGGCTTGACCTTACCATAAGACCTGACTGCTGCATATAGTCAATTTTTGCAAGATTATCCATCTGTGCAATGAATGTAAAGTCTCCTGTAACTTCCTGATAGTTAAAATGGAATGCATCAGGGTTCTGTGTTGATGTTGTATTAAGTATACCTATATGTCCGGCACCTGTTGAAATAAGGGTATTTGATATAGGATCATAATAGTCACCGCCTGTGGCTCCTACTGTACCTATATCCACAGATGTAAATCCTTCTATATTACCGCTGTTTGCAGAATCAATAACCATAACAGACTTAGATGTAGAAATGCCATTCCCCTTATCACCTGATACAAACACTGATAAATAATAAAGACCTGTATCAATGTCAGTAGGTATTGTAAATGTATCGCTGTTTTCAGCCACAACATTGTCATTTAACAATATCTTATAGCTATCATAAGTACCATTTACAGAAAAATCTACACTGTATGTCTGACCCATTTGCATAGTATAATTTCCTTCAGCATTTGTTACTAAAGTCTCGCCTGCAACAGAATTTATTACAGGAACAGGATTTTCAGGAGCAGTAAGCTCAATTTCACTTTCTTCCCATTCGCCTAAAAGGTCATTTGCATAAACTTCAACATATGTATAGCCGTTGTATGACTTAGTTTCGTCATCAACTATAGCAGATGCATCACTTGGGTCCTCAGGATTAAGTCCATGAGCAGTTTCCCACTCATCAGGTATACCGTCCAGGTCACTGTCAGCAGGAGCTTCAGCTGTTTCTGTTTCTTGAGTGCCAATTCCGCCTGCTTCAAATTCATCATTTATAAATCCGCCTGTACCGTTTATAACTTCATTTATAAGTCTTGCATCCTGAGCATCTCTTACATAGCTTGCACCAACTGAAGCCATTACTGCACTATAAGCATCTTCAGCACTTGTTGCAGTATAAGGATTAGTAAGTTCAACAGGCTCTGAAAGTATAAGTGAATCCGTTATTTCATAAAATCCTGCCTTGTTGTCTGCAGTAACTTCATCACTTGAAGTCATAACATTGCCGTCAAAGTAATACTTGCTTGTTGTACCGTCAACATCAAATATTCTTGTATAAACCTTTTCAATAGTATTAGGACCCGGCTTATAATAATTGCCTATCATATTTGTATTGCCGTTTCCCCTTTCACCGCCGTAGCCTGAATTGTGACCCCAGTTATAAATAACATTGTTTGAAAATTCAAGCACATTGTCATATGAAACGTTGTTGTATGTAAATCCGCCTTCAAATCTCGGATTTCTTGTACCATGGTTAGCCCATAAGTTGTGAGTATATGTTACTTCATAACCATTTATTATAGAACCCATACCATGCTTTGCTTCACTTTCACCTGCCGCAATTTCAGCATCTGTATTGTTTACCCCTGTCTTGTCAGGGAATGTCATACTGTTAGCTATAATATTGTACTGTATACTTGAATTTATAATTTCCTTAGCAGAGAAACATTCATCCACGCCCCAGCTGAAAGTACAGTGGTCAATAACAATATTTGAACCTGTAGCTGTTGCAGCATCCTGATCATATCCCTCACCTAAGCGGAAACGCATATATCTTGTAATAATATTTTCACCGCTGAACTTAATTGAAGCACCGTAAATTGTAATACCTTCGCCCGGAGCTGTCTGTCCCAGAAGAGTTGTATTACTTCCTATGTTAAATCTTCGTTCACTCTTTGAAGCATCAGGATCAATCTCTATTACACCGCTTACTGCAAATGTTATAATTCTTGGATAAGTTGAATTTCCGTCACTTCTGTCAAGTCTTTCAAGACCATATCTCAATGAACCCGGCTGAGGATCATCTACATCATCTGTAAGATTAGTTACAACATAAACATCAGCAGGCTGTTCTTCTGAACCTCTACCGCCCTGTGAATTTACACCGCCGCCTTCAACAGTAGGGAATGCAGGAGTAAGTTCTTCTGCCTCCGGTGTAATAATAGTTGTTTCAAAAGTTTTGTAAGGACTATTTTTGCTTGATGAATCAGATGCATCGTAAGCATTGACTCTTATATAATAAAATGTTTCACTCTCAAGAGTACTTGTAATAGCCTCTGTTATCTGATCCTCAAGGAAGTATGTGGTCAAATTATCCTGAGTATATGTACCATCACCATTATCCCTGTAAAGCTTTTTGCCGTGATTAAATGTTGAAGCAATATGATCTTCTGTCCAGTTTACACCATCCTTTGAATACTGTATCTGGTAAGCTGTTGCAAAACTTGTTGCCACAACAGTAGTATCAATATAAGCTGTCTTTATAAATTCATTCGTTTCACCATCTAAAACAGCAACTGGATAATCTGTTACTGTATCAGTTAATCCATAAATTACATCGTGATCAGAACTGCTGTCATTTGATATAGAAGAATGTGTACCGTCAGGAAGCCAGCCGTCATATGCGATTATCATGCCCTGTGTAGGGTTTGTCCAGCCGGCAGTAGGATTGCCTGTAGAATTCACCTGTCCATCAGCTCTTAATGGATTTGCATTTATTAAATTACCCTCTTTATCCACAGCAGGCCATGTAAGAACAATATTACCATTGTCTATTTCAGCCTCAAGGTCTGTTGTAGATCTGTACTCATATGTATTGTTGTCACTTGTGTAACGGGCAAAGCTTGGAACACAAAATGACGAAATTACCATTGTTAA
>CAZGIC010000087.1:0-9695 GCA_964526435.1 uncultured Lachnospiraceae bacterium
AAAAAAAGATACTCCCATCCTAAGGACGAAAGTATCCGTGGTACCACCTTAATTCCCGCATATAACGGGCACTTTAAAAGCCTTATCGCGGCAAACGCTGTGCCTACACTATTCAGCACAATGACTCCGAAGCTACCTTCAATAATCCTTACATCAAAGCACCTTTCAGCCTGTGAGTGCTTCTCTCTTTGAAGTGTAATTATTTACTCCTCTTCTTCTCAGTCACCATAAAATATACTCAATATAAAAAATATTGATTCAGTTGCTTATATTGTACACTCATGTTCACGCTTCCTTTTACGGGAGCAGTCAGCCCATAGGGCTGACTGAAGGTTTTACTAAAACATCAGTTGCCAAAGAACCGAAATATTTTAACTTAAAAATTCCACAATAGCGTCCATTGCTTCATTTTCATCGCTGCCGTCAGCACATATAGTCACATCATGACCTGTAAGAGTACCGATTGAGATTACACCCATAATACTCTTTAAATTAATTTCCTTATTATCCATGACAAGCTTAAGACTGCTTGAAAACCTGCCCGCTGTCTGCACCAACATCGGTATGGGTCTTTCAATCATACTTGAACCTACTTTAATATTCTTTTTGATCATTTTAAATAATCCCCCTTTAAGCTTTCTGCTATTTCATGAATTTTTTTCAACCTATGATTTACACCTGATTTACCTATTGGTGGCGTTAGGTATTGCCCAAGTTCTTTAAGGCTCACATCAGGGTATTTAAGTCTTGCCTCTGCTACAGCCTGCAGATTTTCTGATAGAAAGTCAAATCCCTTTTTATTAATAATATACTCTATCTCTTCAATCTGCCTTACAGAAGTATTAACAATTTTGTTAATATTAGCCGTTTCACAGTTTACAATTCTGTTTACATTGTTTCTCACTTCTTTTACCACTCTCAGATTTTCATAATCCAAAAGTGCTTTATAAGCTGACATAACATTAAGCAGATCAACGATCTGTTCTGCCTCTTTGCAGTAAACCACAAAGTGATTTTTTCTCTTAACTATTTTCATATTTATACCAAAATCACTTATAATTTCTGACAATGCTTCAGCATGGATATAGTCTGTATCAGCAAATTCCAGATGGTATCTTTTGTTCGGATCGTTGACAGAACCACAGCATAAAAAGGCTGTTCGTATATACGCCCTCTTACAGCAGTTTCTCTCTGCAATCTTGTGTTTAATAGGAGAAACCATACTGAAATCATTGCTGCCTTTTAACCCCAGAAGATTTATCATATTGTCAACTATATTTTCATCTTTAATGACAATTTCTGATTTTTCCGAAGTTATTTTAGTACCAAACAGACTTTCAATAATAGAACCAGTCAGATTTATTATTTCACTGTTCTCGTTATGTACGGCAATAAATTTATCATAGCTTTCAGTGCTTACGAAGCCACAGATATTCACTATAGCAAGGAGCTGTGCAATTTTACAGTGTCCCGCCTCTGTTTCCTTTATATTTGTAAACAATTCAGCCTTCACATCGGAAGAAAAAGACACTGCAAATCACCATCCGCACTGTAAACATAAGTAATAGTTATTTCTGAAAACCGCCTATTCATTAAGTATACTACCTCTTTGCGTCTTTGTCAATATCTCTGTGGGCAATTATTACACTATGTCCATTATGCTTAAGACTATTGTGAAGTTCATTGGCTAAAGTGACACTTCTGTGCTTTCCACCGGTGCATCCAATAGCAATAACTAACTGATTTTTGCCTTCTTTAATATAATTTGGTATTAAAAATTCACATAAATCAGTCAATTTTTCTTTAAAAATTTTCGCTTCATCCCACTTCATAACATAATCTCTTACTGTCACATCATTCCCCGTAAGTTTCTTAAGTTCATCAATGTAAAAGGGATTTGGTATAAATCTTACATCAAAAACAAGATCAGCATCACTGGGTATACCATATTTAAACCCAAAACTCAACACTGTTATCATAAGACTTTCAAAATTCTTATCCTCAAGAAAAATTTCACTTAACTGAGCCCTGAGCTGTCTTGTAAGCATGTGAGAAGTATCTATAATATAATCTGCCATTTTTTTGATATTTTCAAGCTGCTTTCTTTCACTTTTTATACCGTCAATAAGTCTTTCACCTTTCAAATTAAGGGGATGCTGACGCCTTGACTCTTTGTACCTTTTGAGAAGAACCTCATTTTCACTGTCAAGATATAATATCTCAAAGCTTTTGCTGTCCTCATTTTTTATTTCTGACAGAAAGTTTGCCAGATCACCAAAAAGCTTTCCTCCTCTTATGTCTACACCAATAGCAACATTGTTCATATTTGAACCTGGTGCAGAACACAGATCTATAAATTTAGGTATAAGACTAGGAGGCAGGTTATCAACACAAAAATACCCTATATCCTCAAGAAATTTTAAAACAGTACTCTTTCCGGCACCTGACATACCTGTGACTATAACACATCTCATAATCTCACTTCCCACTTTCTGATAATGTAAAATCCCATTTTTCAACAGATTTATCTTACTATCTGTACTATCTGCAGATTTAAATCTTTCGCATCTTTACTCGCCTATTATTCTAACCTCAGGCTCCAGCATTACTCCAAATTTTTCAAAAACAATCTCCCTTACTCTGTTCATAAGAGTGATAATATCCTCTGCAGTTGCTCCCCCTGTGTTTACAACAAAACCGCAGTGTTTTGTACTCACCTGGGCACCGCCCACACTAAATCCTCTCAGTCCGCTGTCATCTATAAGCTTTGCCGCAAAGTATCCTTCAGGTCTTTTGAAAGTACTTCCTGCACTCGGAAGCTCCACAGGCTGCTTTGAATTTCTCTGCTCCATAAGCTCCTTCATTTTTGACTGTATTTCCGTTTTATCGCCCTTTTCAAGACTTATGACAGCATCAAGAACGATCATATTTTCTCTCATTATTCTGCTTCCTCTGTAACAAAATTCAGCAGAAACATTATCAATTATTTCAATTTTTCCATTCCTTATTACCTTTACTTCCGTAACAATATCCTTTATTTCCCCACCATAGGCACCTGCATTCATGCACACAGCACCGCCTATAGTTCCCGGAATACCGCTTAAACACTCCATACCTTTAAGAGAGTTATTCAAAGCCGTTTTAGCAACAGCAGATAACAGAGCACCTGCCTGAGCCTTTATTACACAGCCATCTGTTTCTATGTTACTGAAATTTTTATAAAGCTGTATTATTACACCACGAAAGCCTCTGTCCTTTACAATAAGATTACTTCCGTTTCCTATAATGTAGTAAGGAATATTTTTATCATTTACATATTCAAGAACTGCCTTTATTCCATCAACACTTGAAGGAGTCACCAGCACATCTGCATTTCCTCCGGTTCTGAATGTGGTATGCTTTGACATAGGCTCATTTTCCAGAACATTTTCTTTCCCAAGTATAATTTTCAAATCCTCAGCAATATTCATTATCAGATTTCCTCTCTGTTTATTTTGCCGAGCATGGCAGCACCTACAATACCTGCATCATTACCCAAAGTAGCTGCACTCAGCTTTGTTTTAAGTTCACCGCCGTAAACTTTTTCGCTTAATATTTTTTTCAGCGGATTAATAATATTGTCGCCCTGAGCACATACACCGCCTCCGATAATAATAGCTTCAGGCTGAAATATATTTACTAAATTTACAAGTCCCACGGCAAGATATTTTATATACTTATCTATAATTTCAACTGCAATTTCATCATCCATATCAGCCGCATCAAACACGGTTTTTGCATCAATAAGCTTAATATTTCCGTCTACAAGATCATATATCTTGCTGTTTGGATATTTTGCAGCAGCTATTCTGCCCTCACGTCTTAAAGCTGACGCAGAAGCATAAGCCTCCCAGCAGCCCTTTCTTCCGCAGCTGCATTCTTCACCTTCTGCAACAATAACCATGTGTCCTGCCTCTCCTCCGCCTCCGAAAGAGCCGTCAAACACTTTTCCGTTCATGATTATTCCCGCACCCAAACCTGTACCTATTGTAATATATATAAGATTTTCATTTCCATAAGCAACGCCACAGATATTTTCACCAATAGCGGCACAGTTAGCATCGTTTTCAATGTAACAAGGCAAATCAATTCTTTTCTGCATTTCTTCAACAATATTAACATTATTAAAGTTAAGGTTATTGGCATAAATAGATATGCCCTTTTTCTTATCGATCATTCCGGGAAGACCTACTCCCAAAGCCTCAATGTCCTTCTCTGTAACATTAAGTTCTTTCATAAGCTTTTTTGAAAGTTCCGCCATATCATCAATTATATCTTCATATTCTCTTCCGTTCATTGTAGGAGTAGAAGCTTTCACAAGTATATTACCATTTTCATCAACAATACCTGCGGAAATATTTGTTCCGCCCAAATCAATACCAATATATAACATAATCATCAACCCTTCATAGCACTGTTCATAATTGCATCGTTAAGAGCCTTTGCCGCATTATAGCCCATTTTCTTCTGTCTGCAGTTTACTGCTGCTGACTCACATATAATAGCAAGATTTCTGCCCGGTCTTACGGGAATTGAGTGACATATTACTTTATTCCCAAGTATATCCATATATTCTTCATTAATACCAAGACGGTCATAAACCTTACCCTTTTCCCAGTATTCAAGCTTAATTATAAGATCAATTTCCTGACTGTCCTTAACTGACTGAACACCAAACATCTGTTTTACATTTATTATACCTATACCCCTCACTTCTATAAAATATCTTATAAGCTCAGGACAAGTTCCCACAAGAGTAGTATGTGAAACCTTTTTTATTTCCACGGCATCATCGGCAACAAGCCTGTGACCTCTTTTTACAAGCTCCAGTGCGGCCTCACTTTTACCTATCCCACTTTCACCTGTTATCAGTACACCCTCACCATATACATCTACCAAAACACCGTGGAGTGTAGTCCTTGGTGCAAGCTGAACTTTAAGATATTTTGTAAGCTCTGCAGTAAATTCCGATGTGGTTTCCTCTGTCTGCAATATAGGGATATTCCTCTCCTTGGCATAAAACATAATTTCAGGATGAGGTGTAAGCCCTCTTGATATAACAACAGCAGGCATATCATATTTAAATAGCTTTTCAAGGGTTTCCTGTCTGAACTCAGGAGCAAGCTTTGACAAATAGCTGTATTCCACAAGTCCGATTACCTGTATTCGATCACTGTCAAAATAGTCAAAAAATCCTGCGAGCTGCAATGCCGGCCTGTTTACACCCGGTGTTTCTATATCTATTTTCTCTATATCAATTTCACTTGTTAAATTCTTTAGGTTAAATTCTTTAGCAATTGTTCCCAAACCTACTGAATACATTCTCTAACCTCCTTTATTACACGAACATATATTTACACAAGGTAATTTTACATCAAAATTTAGTTTTTTTCAATCATTTTTAAATCAAAATTGTAAAATTTACGGAAAAATTATAATGGATTTTCATTACGTCGAAACAGCAATCTCCTGTCAGACTTTACTGCAAACAACAGGGATTTAACATTCGCCCCTCAAAGAGCATCCCAAGTTTCAAATACCTTATTTTAAATATCTTATAAAAAGCGATTATAAAACTTAATTGTGTCAATATTTTTTATATTTAAATATTTAATTTATGTTACAATTTTCAAAATTATTCCTTTAACCCTTGACAAATGCTTATTTTTTTTGTAAAATAGGTTGTAACATTTACGTAACAAATATGAGAAAGGAAGTCATTTATGTTGAGGCTTAAACTAATAACTAAGACCATTACCGCAGGCTGTGTCCTTGCTGTAGCTATGGCATCCACGGCTTATGCGTCAAATCTTGCAAGAGTTACAGCCACTTCCGTAAACCTTCGTTCATATAATTCCACAGAAGCTAAGATATTAGGTTCTGCCAGTATGGGTGACACTCTTACAATTACCGGCAATGCAAACAACGGCTGGTTTAAAATCAGCAAACCCGGTTTAGACGAAGCTTTTGTCAGTGCTGAATTTATATCAATTTATCAGACAGACGCTACTTGTATAGGGGAAGACGTTAATGTTCGTACAAGCCCTTCACCTACTGCAACAGTTATAGGTACAGCTGACAAAGGAGAGGTTTTTGTCACATCCGGTAAAAGCGGTGATTGGTATCAGGTTAATTTTGACGGAAATACAGGATATATTCATTCAGATTATATGCAGGGATCTCTCCTTGAATATCTTCCGGAAGTACAAGCCCCTATATCTTCAGATGAAGTCACTGCCAAGGCAACTGAAAGTAAAACCGCACAAAATGAAATTTATGCTGTTGTAGAAGTTTCGACTCTTAATATGCGTGAGGACGCATCTACAGATTCTGAAATTATCAGAACACTTGAAAGCGGATATTACTTAGATGTTTCAGGCTACGAGGACGGCTGGTTAATTGTGTCTGATGATGACGGCAATACAGGCTATGTAAAAGCTGAATATGTTAAACTTAAAAACGGCGAAAAACCTGAAAACAAAACAGAACTTGATGAGGATGATTTTGACGTTGACTTTGATTATGACGTTGAATATGAAGAAAACTATACTAATGATGGTCCTGTAGACTGTCACGAAGTTGTTGAATATTCAAAGCAATACATAGGCACTCCTTATGTATGGGGAGGTACAGATTTAACAGCAGGTGTTGACTGCTCTGGTTTCATATACAGTGTATATGAACACTTTGGTATAACTCTTAACAGAACTTCAAGAGATATGTACTTAGAAGGAACTGCTGTTTCAAAATCCGAACTTGTTCCTGGAGATCTCATTTTCTTTAATACCGGTGGTGATTCTGTTATATCCCATGTTGGTATGTATATCGGTAACGGAGAATATATTCACTCAACTAACGGAGAAGGCAATGGCGTAGTAATATCGAGTTTAAGTGATGATTATTCAGTATCAACATACGTTGGTGCAAGAAGAATACTTGAGTAAACATTTTTCAGAGGGTATACAAACTACCCTCTGATTTTTTATATCCTAAATAAAACAATTCAAACATAACAACTAATTTTTAATGCTGATTAAAAATTATAATTTTATATTATATGTACAATCACCCTTTGCATATTCTGTAAGGGGTGATTTTTTTGAGTAAAACAAAATTTGCAATTATCGGCGGTGACTACAGATATAAAATATTAAAGGACCTCTTTGAAAAAGACGGTTATATGACTTCAATATATGGAAATATTTATACAGAAAGCACTGATAGTTTTGATTCTTGTATAACAGACTCAAAAGCTGTTATCTGCCCGATTCCCATTACAAAAAACAATGCTACAATAAATATGAGCGAAAATTTTAAAATAACAATTGATGAACTTCTTAATTCTATGTCAACTCATGGTGTTAAAATTCTGACAGCAGGAGTAATTCCTGATTCCTTTATGCAAAAATCAGATTATATGGGAATATCATCTGTTGATCTTTTTTCAAGAGAAGATGTTGCAATAAATAATGCTATACCTACGGCAGAAGGTGCAATAATGACATCCATACAGGAAAGCAGCAAAGTTCTTTTCAAAAGCAAAGTCCTTGTTATAGGATATGGCAGATGCGGGAAAATACTTAGCAATATGCTCAGGGGAATTGGCGCTGAAGTAAGTGTAACATACAGAAAAAAAAGTGATGAAGCATATATCAATGCCTGCAATTGTACACCTGTTGATATAAAATATTTTGAAAGACATCTTTCAGAATATGATTTTATATTCAACACAGCCCCTGCCCTTGTTCTTAACAATGAAAATCTTAAAAGAATCCCAAAAAATACAGTAATAATTGATATAGCACAAGCACCCGGAGGAATTGACTACAGCTACGCAAGAAAATTAAATTTGAAAGCAATTTACTGTCCCGGACTTCCCGGCAGAGTTGCACCATATACAGCTGCCGAAATTCTTAAATCAGCAATTATGGATATTGTACTTGAAAGCTGAACCAGCATCAAACCAAAGCATTAATTGTCTGACTCACAGCTCACCTAATTCCTTTATTTATCATAGAATACAAAGGGAGGTGATACAATGGACCTACAGGGAATAAATCTTGGTCTGTGTATGTGCGGTTCCTTTTGCACCTTTAGCGATGTAATAAGGGAAACGGAATCGCTGAGCAGAAAAGGTATAAATATCTATCCTGTTTTAAGCTATAATGCAGATAGTATAAGCACAAGATTTGGAGCTGTAGAGGATTTTAGAGATAAGCTGTATGATATTACCGGCAACAATATAATATCTACAATAAAAGAAGCTGAACCCATAGGTCCTCAAAAGCTCCTTGATATAATGCTTGTTGCCCCATGCACAGGCAACACTATGGCAAAGCTTAATAACGGTATAACAGACACACCGGTTACAATGGCATGCAAAGCCCATCTAAGGAATAACCGGCCTCTTGTTATAGCTCTTGCAACAAATGACGCCCTCGGTATAAGCCTTCAGAATATAGGTGGTCTTATGGTTCGCAAAAATATTTATTTTGTCCCCTTCAGCCAGGATAATCCACAAAAAAAACCATTGTCAATGATAGCTGATTTCAGCAAAATTTATGATACACTTTCATATGCAATGGAAGGTAAACAAATACAGCCGGTTGTATTTTAGTAAAACTGTACAAAAATTTAAGTGTCGCAGAGTTGTCTGCGACACTTTTTATATATGGCTGTAAAATATTTTTTCATATTATTGCAATTTTTTTAATATATTCAAATATTTTCTTAAACATATTTGTTGCAAAATTATTACATAATTCGCATAAACTTTTACACATTTCAATAAAACTATTGACTTTTTATCGGATATAATATAAAATATCATTCGTAACATTTGTGTAACATCTTTTAACATTTAACTAAAAACTGTGAAACAAATATATGGAGTGATATTATGAATACAATACAAAAAATAAAAACAATATTAATTTTAAGCTGTATACTTACAGTTATTTTCCCTGTATCAGCCTCTGCCAGTGAATACCTGTTTAAGAAGCTTACAGCAAATTCAGATATTCTAAATGCAGCAGTTACTTCTGTGAAAAATACAAATTCAAATATATATGTTACCTGCAGCACAACAGCCGATATGAAGTCAGAACCTTCAAAGAATTCTATGCAAATAAGACTTTTGCCTTCAGGATATAATTTAACCCTACTGGGTGCAGAACAGGGATGGGTTTACGTTCAGGATGACGACAAAAACAAAGGATATGTATATTCCTCAAATGTTACTTTCAAAAACGGTATAAAACCGGAAAATACAGATCCCCTTGACGAAAAACGTGAAGACATTGTAAGTTTTTCAAAACAGTATATAGGTACGCCTTATGTCTGGGGCGGAACTGACCTTACATCAGGAGTTGACTGTTCAGGTTTTGTGTATTGTCTTTATAAAAATTTTGGAATTACTCTTACAAGAAGTTCTTCAGATATGTATGCTTCAGACGGTATATTCGTATCAAAGGATGAATTAAAACCCGGTGATTTACTTTTCTTTGGTTCAGAAAACGGCAGCATTTCCCATGTTGGTATGTATATAGGAAACGATGAATACATTCATGCAGCAACTGTAGATGTAAGAATTTCCGAATTAAGTGACAACTACTCACAAAACACATTTATCGGAGCAAAAAGAATATTTACATAAA
>CAZGIC010000088.1:0-9455 GCA_964526435.1 uncultured Lachnospiraceae bacterium
TTATGAATTACGCATTATCAATTTTTTTAAACATTCAATTCTGCATTATGAATTACGCATTATGAATTTTTTTAACATTTAATTCTGCATTATGAATTATGCATTATCAATTTTTTTAACATTTAATTCTGCATTATGAATTATGCATTATTAATTATGGATTAATTTAAATATCAAATTCTTCATCCTCAATTCCAATATCCCCGTATTGAGTCACAACAGTAAAACTTATAAAATACTTTCTCTTTTCTATCCTGTACTTAAAATCCGTCACATCTGTTATTCTGTCATCCTGCAAAAGAGCCTCTTTTATCCTGTTTATCAAATTAGGTATAACAAATTCCTTAATCTGCCCAAACAAATCTTTAAGCTCAATGCCGTAATTCCATGAATACATAACATAATCATATCTTTCCGTCATAAGTATAAGATACACAGCCTGTTCCACAGCCTTTAAATAATCTGTAACAGTTCCCGCAATTTTTTTGTTTTCCTTGTCAATGTAATAAGTTTTGCTCGGCTGTTCTTTCAAATCAAAATAACTTATTACCTGTATTCCGCTTTCACTCGGAAGCATACTGATCCACCTCTTTCTTTATATATTTACCTGAAAAAAGGATAAGCGACAGTTACTTTAAAATTTATATAAGTGCGGAATGAGGAATAAGAAGTTAGGAGTTTAAATCACCTGAACATTACCACAGTAATCTATCAGTTAAATTCCAATTTATTTAATTGTCTGTAATTTAGGAGCTTTGCTCCGTGGCTCCCTTTTAAGGGAGCTGTCAAGCATAAGCTTGACTGAGGGTTTTATATTGGAAAGTTCGGAAGAGCTGTCAGCCGTAGGCTGACTGTTAGTGAAATTTGACAAAGTCAAATTTTGCGATATGAGGGTTTTATCCCCACATTCAAATTCCAATTTAACCAACACCTTGCCATACAATACTATCGTAGGGGCGATTCAGCACTTTCGCTTTCAGCGAAAGCCAACCCTTCGGGTTGTCCGGATATTCTTCCGGTGCAACTTATCAATCGCCCGCTTTTCCGTAAATTCCAATTTCTATAGTGATAAGGAGTGAAAATTACCTTAAAAATTTATAAGTTTCAACTCCTCACTCCTACCTCCTCACTCCTCACTTCCATAGCTCCTCACTTCCATAGCTCCTCACTTCCATAGCTCCTCACTCCTCACTCCTCACTCCTCACTCCTAACTTCCATAGCTCCTCGCTCCTCACTCCTCACTCCTAACTCTTCTTAACTCCTCACTCCTAACTTACATACCTCCTTACTTTAATTTCAGCACTTGTCCGGGATATATCTTATCTGCGTTTTCAAGCTCATTAAGTTCGGCAATTTCCTGCCACTTGTTGGCATCTCCAAGCTGGCTTTTACATATATTTATAAGAGTGTCACCGCTTTTTACCGTATATGTAGAGGGAATTTCTTTATTGTCGGTTTCCCTTGTTGTTTCCGTTGCAGCTGTCACTGTTCCCGTTTCAGTATTTTCAGTATATTTCACGCTGTACGTACCATATCCCACATATTCCTGAAGCTCAAGGTCAAGCTTTATATCAAGACCTTCTTCAGCATCTTCCTCCACTTCATAACTTTCAATAGTAACAGACTTGCTTGTTATTATGCCGTTTCCCGATATATCCACCCCTTCGCTCACACCCATATCCCTGTTACCCCCTATAGACGTTCTCCATATGGTAAGCAGCACTATTTTGTTGTTTTTAAATATATCATAAAAATAATTCAGATAATAATCCTGCTCCATATGTTCAACCTTTTCATTACCATAGGGTGTCCACAGCCTGTTTGCAAATGGCAAATTTGTCTGCTTTGGCAGCAGCAGTGTAAAAGAATATGTAGCAAGTCCCGGGGGATTAAGCTTATTTATAACACTGCCGTCAACAAGCTCCACTGTTTCATTTTGTCCCTTGTACTTTGTCGTTATTTTGTCAGGCGTGACAGGCACTATTATACTGCCTATCAGCATCATATAAGGCTGCATAGCCATTTTATCTCCTCCTTTCAGGCATAAGAAAAGGACACCTTTCATATAAAGCTGTCCTCACATAAATAAATGTTTTAAATTTTTAATTAAATATTCCTTGTCATCACCCCAGTAAAAATCATTGTATACACAATTATCTGTTTCCTCCCTGCTTTCAGAACTTACTGAATCTCCATCATTGGTGCTTCCCATATTACATCCCACCAGTAACAAAACTGCTGTCAATAACAATATTATTCTTTTCATAATACCTCCTCTTTACAAGAACACACTCCTTAAATTCTTAATAGAATATTACCGATATTTTTTATTTCTTTAAATAAGTCACACTGTAGCATCCCATCATATCTCGTAATATGTCAAGTTCTATGTCAGTATTACCTCTTTCCCATTTATAAATATTAAACCCATATGCCATATCTTCTATTTCTTCTGACAAAGGTTCACCATACATTTCAACAACCATATCCTTTATCGCATCTATATCTTCTCCCAATAATGAATCTACCACACTTACTTGTATTTTAAACAACTTCCAGTCCTCATCAAAATAATAGAAAGTTCTGCAGTCATCTATCCCAAAACTTTCTTTGTATTCTATTGAATTATCAGGATTATATGATTCAGGTTCTCCCTTCTCAGCTATAACATATTCCTTGTCATCACCCCAATAAAAATTATTATACACACAATTGTCGTCTCTGTCCCTGCTTGCTGAACTTTCAGAGCTTTCACCGCTTCCTCCATTACACCCAGCCATTACCAATACAGCTATTAACAATAACAATATTCTTTTCACAATATCACCTCCGCATTTAGTCTGGCTTGCTTATTTTTTTGAATAGTCTACACTATAACATCCCATAAGATCTGTTGTCATATTAAGTCCTATATTAGTATTGCCTCTTTCCCATTTATAAGTAGTAAAGGCATATTCTTCTGCATCATCAGTTTCTTCTGACAATGGGTCGCCATACATTTCTACAAGCATATTTTTAATTGCATCCATATCGTCTCCTAACAATGAATCAACCACTCTTACTTTAATCTTATACAGCTTCCAATCTTCATCAAAATAATAAACAGTACTACAGTCATCTATCCTAAAATTCTCATTATATTCTATAGAATTATCAGGATTATATGATTCAGGCTCTCCCTTCTCTGCTATAACATATTCCTTGTCATCACCCCAGTAAAAATTGTTGTACACGCAATTGTCGTCTCTGTCCCTGCTTGCTGAACTTTCAGAGCTTTCACCGCTTCCTCCATTACACCCAGCCATTACCAATACAGCTATTAACAATAACAATATTCTTTTCACAATACCACCCCTTATAAACACATTATTTAATACTTATAATTACCATACCAAACTTCCAAAATATCGTCACAGCCAATATAACAGCTCCAATTAAATATATAACTCCCAATACTCTTAATATTTTTGATAAAGAATTACCCTCATAATTTTCAATAAATTCACACATCCTTTTTATTTAATTTAATTATATCAAAAATATACTTATTTTAATTTACATATCATCAACCGCAACAAGTATTTCAGCCAGTGTATATCCCGCCTTTTCAGGCATTTTTCTCCGTTCATTCATAACATTCCCCAATTTATCCATTACACCATCATTGGCAGTTTTTACCTGTGTTAAATAAAAACCGTCTTTAGTCTGTGCATATAAATAACAGTTTGATGTTATTGTCTTTATTAAACATAAATAGTCATAAGCTGCCAAAGCATAATCATCATCATATACGGGCGGTGATAATTTTTCTGATACTTCTGCAATATATTGCCCTATAATTTCATCATTACTGCTTGTAATTTTAATTAACTCGTCATAACTCAGGCTTTCATTTGCTATAGCACTTACCGATTCTCCATATATATCAGATGATTTATCAACCATATCCCATATATTTTTATATGTATTTGCAACTTCAATTTTCAAATCATCAACTGTTGTTGTTTCCGTAGTTGTTTCCGTAGTCACAATTGAATATTCATCCGTGAACAATGAATATGTTATTGCATACATTTCCAAACCATCAGATTCTTCAAGCAAAATATCTGTATTATTGATTTTCCAATTTGTGGCATACCCCATTCCACCCATTCCATCGTTTATCGGATTGCCATATTCTTCAATAAACTTGTCTTTAATCTCCTTATATATTTCTATAGTGTCACTTGTAACAACAATTTTATTTAATTTATCTTCCTCATCAAAACAATAGTTTACCGTACAGCTATCCCCCATAAATTCTTCATTATACTGCATACTGTCATCGGGAAAATATTTTGTCGGCTCCCCTTTTTCTTTTATAATATCATTCCTGTCCATGCCCCAGTAAAAATCATTGTATACACAATTATCTGTTTCCTCCCTGCTTTCAGAACTTACTGAATCTCCATCATTGGTGCTTCCCATATTACATCCCACCAGTAACAAAACTGCTGTCAATAACAATATTATTCTTTTCATAATACCTCCTCTTTACAAGAACACACTCCTTAAATTCTTAATAGAATATTACCGATATTTTTTATTTCTTTAAATAAGTCACACTGTAGCATCCCATCATATCTCGTAATATGTCAAGTTCTATGTCAGTATTACCTCTTTCCCATTTATAAATATTAAACCCATATGCCATATCTTCTATTTCTTCTGACAAAGGTTCACCATACATTTCAACAACCATATCCTTTATCGCATCTATATCTTCTCCCAATAATGAATCTACCACACTTACTTGTATTTTAAACAACTTCCAGTCCTCATCAAAATAATAGAAAGTTCTGCAGTCATCTATCCCAAAACTTTCTTTGTATTCTATTGAATTATCAGGATTATATGATTCAGGTTCTCCCTTCTCAGCTATAACATATTCCTTGTCATCACCCCAATAAAAATTATTATACACACAATTGTCGTCTCTGTCCCTGCTTGCTGAACTTTCAGAGCTTTCACCGCTTCCTCCATTACACCCAGCCATTACCAATACAGCTATTAACAACAACAATATCCTTTTCACAATACCACCTCTCTTCAATAACACAGACATTGAATCCTTTAAAAACATTACCGACATTTTATTCTGAGTACTTATTTCTTTTCATATTTTATATAATAAAGACCATTGAATCCATCTATTAACTGAAGCTCTAT
The DNA here is from genome assembly GCA_964526435.1 of uncultured Lachnospiraceae bacterium. Lineage (GTDB taxonomy): Bacteria > Bacillota > Clostridia > Lachnospirales > CAG-274 > Gallispira. The sequence goes on from CAZGIC010000088.1 coordinate 5,210, forward strand.
ATCCGTATTCCCCTTTTTCCATCTACAGGTTATAAATCTCATATCATCTGGATCCTCTAAAAATTCGGACAAAGGCTCACCATACATTTCTACAAGCATAGACTTCATTGCCTCTGTATCATCTTCCAGAACAGAATCCAACACTCGCACTTCAATTTTATATAATTTTTCATCATTAAAAGAATAAGTAACTTGGCTCTCATCATCATTAAATTTTTCATTGTAGTCTATTGAACCATCAGAATTATATTCAACAGGCTCTCCCTTCTCTGCTATAACATATTCCTTGTCATCACCCCAGTAAAAATTGTTGTACACGCAATTGTCGTCTCTGTCCCTGCTTGCTGAACTTTCAGAGCTTTCACCGCTTCCTCCATTACACCCAGCCATTACCAATACAGCTATTAACAATAACAATATTCTTTTCACAATACCACCCCTTATAAACACATTATTTAATACTTATAATTAAATAGTACCAAAATTATACATATCTGTCAATATTAGCATTTAGTTTTTTATATTCCTTCTGTGCTTATAGCTGCTTTCTTTTTCAAATATCTTTCAACTTCTTTTACAGGATCAAAATTTTGTCCCGTATTGTTGTATGTATTCTGCATACCCGAAAGATCATATGTTATAGTAGTAGCTTTTGATGTATATTCTTTTATAAGTTTTTCCTCCCAGTTATCCTTTACCATTTCGATCAGATCAGATGTTTTTTCTGTATTTTTTGCTATTTCTTTTGTATTGCTTGCTGTTTCATTTGCAATATTCAGCATATCACTGTAATTTGTTGTACCTGTATAATTTGATAAATCATAATTCATAGTACCAATATAATTTGAAAAATCAAAATTTTCAGGCAAATAATCATTAATATCAGTACTTATACTCTGAATTAAATCATTTGCATTTGTTTTTTGTCTGTATGCCTCCAACACACTTTGATTTTGTTCTTTCCAAGTATTAAACATTGCCTCCTGATCTGCGTCATAAGTGTCTCGTATTTTCCCCAAGTCACTGAATTTAGATATATTTTCAATCATATAATTTCTAATGTCATCTGTATTATCTCCAACTACCTGTTCTGCTCTAGTAATACTCCATTTATTATCTTTATCATCAAACCACTCATCATAAGCTTTTTGCCTCTCCTCTTCGCTTTCACTTAAAGCTTCCTGATAACTGTTCCAGTCATTTAAAAGCTGAACTGCTGTATTTCTGTCTACATTATTTGTTTTCATTATTTCCTGAATACGAACTACATTTTCATAGCTGTACTCACTTGTTTCTGCAAGCTCCAAAGCATTATTTGCAGACTTTATCACCGATATAAGTCCCACCATGACAGATATTACTTTTATAACCGCACTTGTAACCTCTCCAAATGGATTTGCCGCCATAACAGTATTTAGCAAACTCTGTGCTTCCTTTGCCTTTTTTATAGCATCAGCCACATTATCATAAGCTGTTGCTATATTACTTACAACATTCTGAACAGAAGTTAAAGAAGCACTTTCACTCTTAAATGACTGAAGCTCAGTAATCATTGTTGTTATCTGAGGCATCATAGTTGCTGCACCTTTCATCACTTCAGCCATAACATTGGCAGATGCCCAAAACATACCTGCTATATTGTAAAGTGCTGTTATCAGCCCTGTATCTGCAAGCATATTTACCATCACATCTGTCATACTTACCGTTCCTGTATTAGTTTCAAATATTGTATCAGCTATACTTTTAATACTGTCTTCAGCTGTATTTATCTGTTGTATCACCGGGATAAATGCCAGAGTTCCGGACCTTGCAATATTATTCCATGTTTCTCCGGATATGACCTGTATCCTTATTAATTTATCTTCTATACTGTCACCTGTGTTATAAACAGATTCCCCGGAATATAAAGCTTCTGTTATGCCATTACCGTATTTCCATTCTTCATTGATTCTTACTTCTCTGTATATTTCTTCAATAATTTTATCTGATAATCCATCAGCAATATTTACACTGAATAACCTATCATTTCTTTTATACTCAACATTGTTAGTTCTTAATTCTGTCTTGGCAAGTTCAGAACTTACATTATTTATATTCTTCCCCACTTCAAAAAAAGCAGTATCATTAAATACAATATTCATTGCTGTATCTATTTGTAAAAAATAATCTGACATTATTTCAAGATTATTCGTTATATTCTGCAATGCTGCTGACATATTATTAAGTTCTGCCATATTATTTACTGTAATTGCCATTTCCCTGCCCTCCTTATTTTAATTTATTAAGGCTTGCTTTCTTTTCATTTTCATACTTTTCGGCAAAAGCAAGTAAAAGTGCCTGTTCTCTTTGAGGTTTACTTAAAACTTCGGAGGGCGGCCACCCATACTGTGTAAAACAGTAATAAGCTAGTTGTGTAAGGGTATCGCCCTCCTCAATTAGTTTTTTGCATCTTCTACATCTTCCCTAAAACTTTTAAAACCATTTACCTCAAGCAAATATCCTAAAAGATTATAATACTCTCCCACATTGTCAAACATTTTTGTAATCAAATCTTCCGGCTTCTTAACACCGTAACTGTCCTGAAGCTCTGCATTATTCAAATTCGGTTCTACAACAGAACCACACACAAATTTTTTATTAAATAAGGTATTATTAAATTTACTCATACCTTTTTCATTAAAATTAATTGCTGTGCTCTCATCTCTTATTTTTTCATACTCGTCGATACTTAATTTTTTAAATATCCATGGTATAACCTTTCCTTCTTCATCTTTAAACTTTTTTGTCGGTATATATTCAAAAGTTTCTGTTGTCCTGTTTCCATTGTTTAAAAAAGCTTTTAAATCCATAATTAAATCCTCCCGAATAATTTTTTTAACATTAAATCAATTTTCAACCTCATTTTATATTTCATAATTAAGTACATAGTCCTGCTTTGATTCTCAAACATCAACAGTAAATCACAATAAATAATTTCATATAAAAACACCTCACAATTCAGATAATTCATAAAAAGCTGACAATTCATTTTCACTCATCATTTTTTATTATATCTATCAATAAAAAAAGCTGCCCCCCTGCCTTCCGCAAAAGTATCAGCTTGTCACCAATTTCAAGACTTTCAATATTTCTGCTGCCAAATTCAATAAAGTCCTCATCAATTTCAAGTTTTTCAGCAAGGGATACATTAAGAGGCTCAATCTCCTTCACATATCCATAACACCAGTCAGAGGGATGTGTGCTCTTAACAGCATTTACAGCAATTTGTTTTATAAAAGCATATAGATCATCATTAACTACCATTTAAACCTCTCCTACAAAATCTTTTTGTCCTGCAAGTTCCAAATCACAAGTATAGCTTTTTCCAAAGCTGTGTGTTGCTTTTGTTATAAAAAAACAAGCTTTATCATAAATAATATCTCCCACATCAAGGCTTACAAAAAGGCTTGCCCCTGCCCTTAAGTTTGGATCTCCAAAGCACCCTTTCACGCTTAATGTAACTTTCTTTTGATTGTTTAGTTCTAAAATCTGTTCACCCCACAATTCAGGAGAATCATCTTCCCCCAGCTCAACAGTCTGCTGTAATATGCCCCACTTATTTATGTTTGTGCCGTCTTCATATATATATTTCGCTCTGTTTCCTGTGCTATCATCATCTTTGTAAAGCTGCACCCTGTTGTACACGCCTTCATCAATTGATGTTTCATATTCAAAGTCCTCGAAGCCCTGTTCCGTCAGCAGATAATTTGTTATTAATTCATCTACACCTCTTAACGTAAGGCTTCCGAAATCATCAAATAAGACATAAAGATTACCTGTGTTATATGCAGTTTCCTTTCTTGCATTTTTAAGCATTTCAAACAATGACACATTGTCCTCTACAGCCACAGGTATTTTATACTTTGTGTCTGTTATACTGCTGCTGTATATAAGTCCGTATTCAGCAGCTATATATTGCAGCACTTCCGTATATGTCTTGTTTTTATAACAGAATGTATCCTCATTTTTAAAATATCTTAGCTGGTCATAGGCAGTACAGCTTATTTCGCCGTCTTTACCCTTACTCTTTTTAAACAGATATCCATAAAATACATTATATTCATCCATTTTGAATATAACAACATTACCTTCCGTAATATCAATATTGCTGTCTTTTAAAACAGTGAACTTAAGCTCTCCCGGTGTATCGCACCACTCCGTAGTCCATTCCACACTGTCAAGTACAACAGGCACATAATCAACTCCC
>CAZGIC010000089.1:0-2272 GCA_964526435.1 uncultured Lachnospiraceae bacterium
GCACCTCCGATATTTTTAATTAATTAAACTTATTTATATAGTATAACAATTTCACTTTAATGTCAAATGTTTTCTGAAATAAATGAAAGCTTGTTTTCTATTCCTGACGCAACTAATGAGAAGCTTTTTGCAAAAGAAATTTACAATAAATATAAAATAAAAAACCACAAAACAACAGTAAACCTTCCTTTCTTACTGTAAGAAAGGAAGGTTTTATTTATCATAATATTTTGACAAAAAACTCGTAAAAATAATTATTAAAAACTATTGACAAAGTTTGGATAGTATGTTATATTATAACCATAGTTTAGCACTCGATTGTTATGAGTGCTAACAAATCAAGAAATATCATTTATTAAATAATATAAGGAGGATTTGTATTATGAGTTTAAGACCATTAGGCGACAGAGTTGTATTAAAGCAGCTGGAAGCTGAAGAAACTACAAAGGGCGGTATCATCCTTACCACTCAGTCAAAGGAAAAGCCACAGGAAGCAGAAGTTATTGCTGTAGGTCCGGGAGCTGTTGTTGACGGCAAGGTAGTTCCTATGGAAGTTAAGGTAGGCGAAAAGGTTATATACTCTAAATACGCCGGTACAGAAGTTAAATTAAATGACGAAGAATACATTGTTGTTAAGCAGGGAGATATTCTTGCAATCGTTGAATAATAAAATAATTCATATATTTTACAGGAGGTAAGTTGTATTATGGCAAAGGAGATCAAATACGGCGTTGAAGCCAGAAAGGCTCTTGAAAGCGGTGTAAATCAGTTAGCAGACACAGTAAAAGTAACATTGGGACCAAAGGGAAGAAACGTAGTTCTTGACAAGAAGTTCGGTACACCTCTCATTACAAACGACGGTGTAACAATTGCAAAGGACATTGAGCTTGAAGATCCATTTGAAAATATGGGTGCTCAGCTTGTTAAGGAAGTTGCTACAAAGACTAACGATGTAGCAGGTGACGGTACTACTACAGCTACAGTTCTTGCACAGGCTATGATCCAGGAAGGTCTTAAGAATATTGCAGCAGGTGCTAACCCTATCATTTTAAGAAAGGGTATGGCTAAGGCTACAAATGCAGCAGTTGAAAAGATAAAGACATTAAGCCAGAAAGTTGCAGGTAAGGAACATATAGCTATGGTAGCTTCTATTTCAGCAGCAGACGAAGAAGTTGGTGAAATGATTGCCGATGCTATGGAAAAGGTTTCAAATGACGGTGTAATCACTGTTGAAGAGTCAAAGACTATGAAGACTGAACTTGACCTTGTTGAAGGTATGCAGTTTGACAGAGGTTATTTATCAGCTTATATGGCAACAGATATGGAAAAGATGGTTGCTAATCTTGACAACCCATATATCCTTATTACAGATAAGAAGATCTCAAATATTCAGGAAATCTTACCTCTTCTTGAGCAGATCGTACAGTCAGGCAGCAAGCTTTTAATTATTGCTGAAGACGTTGAGGGTGAAGCTCTTACAACATTGATTGTAAACAAGTTAAGAGGTACTTTCAACTGTGTAGCTGTTAAGGCTCCCGGCTTTGGTGACAGAAGAAAAGAAATGTTAAAGGATATAGCTATTCTTACAGGCGGTACAGTTATTTCAAGCGAATTAGGCTTAGAACTTAAGGATACAACTATAGATCAGCTTGGACGTGCAAAGAGTGTAACAGTAAGCAAGGAAAACACTATTATTGTTGACGGTGCAGGCAATAAGGATGAAATTTCATCAAGAGTAGGTCAGATCAAAGCACAGATTGAAGAAACAACTTCTGAATTTGACAAAGAAAAATTACAGGAAAGACTTGCTAAATTAGCAGGCGGTGTTGCTGTTATTAAGGTTGGTGCGGCAACAGAAATGGAATTAAAGGAAAAGAAACTTCGTATGGAAGATGCTCTTGCAGCTACTAAGGCAGCAGTTGAAGAAGGTATAATCGCAGGGGGTGGTTCTGCTTATATCCACTGTATTTCAGCAGTTGAGGAAGCATGCGAGGATCTTACAGGTGACGAGAGAACAGGTGCAGGCATTATATTAAAGGCACTTGAAGCTCCTCTTCGTCAGATAAGTGCAAATGCAGGACTTGAAGGTGCTGTTATTATCAACAACGTTAAGGAAAGCAAGGAAGGTTATGGCTTCAATGCTCTTACAGAAGAATATGTTGATATGTTTGAAGCAGGTATTATTGACCCAACAAAGGTTACAAGAAGTGCTTTACAGAACGCTAACAGTGTAGCTTCTACAATTCTTACAACTGAGTCAGTTGTTGCTGAT
>CAZGIC010000089.1:2372-9366 GCA_964526435.1 uncultured Lachnospiraceae bacterium
ATGAGATATTCCTGAATGCAGCGTAAAGCTATTATGAAACAATAAAAATAAGGGTTATTTCAAATTGAAATAACCCTTGTTTTAATAAAATTTAAAGGAGAACACCTATGCCATTCATAAACACCAAAATCAACACAAAACTTACAAAGGAACAGAGAGATACAATAAAAACAAAGCTGGGACAGGCAATCACAACCATTCCGGGAAAAAGCGAAGCATGGCTTATGGTAGGCTTTGAAGAAAACATTCCCCTTTACTTTAAAGGCAGTGATGAAGGAACAATAGCCTTTATTGAAGTAAAGGTATACGGAAAGGCTTCACCTTCTGTATTCAACACTCTTACAGGAAAAATATGCGACATTTATTCAGAAGTCCTTGGTATGGATGCCTCTAAGATTTATGTCAAATATGAAGAAGTTGAAAACTGGGGCTGGAACGGCAGTAATTTTTAATTAAGCCTTCCAAACACTATTACAGGGCGACCGGAGTTTTTCACTCACTGATCGCCCCATTTTTTTATTATCTCTCTGCCCTTGCCCATGGATTGAACACAATTTCATATCCGCATTTTCTCATTCTCTTACACATATCAATAACCTTGTCATCTTCCCAAAGGTTATCTTCAAAATACATCATATTTTCAAGAACAGACTTTCTGATACCAAAAAACTGACATGGTATATAATCAGCCCTCTGAGCGTATTTAAGTCTTTTCATATATCCGTCGCTTATTTCAGGTGTGCCTGCATATTCAGAATACATTCTGCCGCCTTTTTCTGTAAGTGTAGCATGCTGTATTTTACCCTTATTTACAACCATACCCCCGACCATACCCACACTTTCAAGCTGGAGTATCTGACATATTTCATTTACAGCCTCTGCACGGAATTTCAAATCAGGCTTTGCAACTATAATATACTCATTTGTGACGCCTTTAATATTTTCAATATTATTTATAATTGCAGGCTTTACAAGACATTTATATTTCACTCTGTAAACAGAAGCATTGGGAACTGCCGTTTCCACAGTTCCGCTTATCTTCATTCTGTTTAAATGACTTTCCACAGCCATAACACCTGTTGTAAGACAGTATGGCTTGGCACTCAAATCACTTGCCACAGAATTTCTGTGAACCCTCCAGTAATAAAGAACTTTTGGAATATGATATATATTTTCGGCAATTTCACAAAGTCTCAGTATCAGATCATGATCCTGACTTCCGTCAAAGCCTCTTCTGAATCCCCCTGCTTTATCAAAAAGCTCTTTTCTAAAAACAGACAAATGACAAATATAATTATTCCCTCTCAAATTAAATATTGAAAATTCATCTTTAAAATGAATAATATCAGGCTTATTTACACTCTTAGAAAAACTTGCTTCATCGCTGTAAATATAGTCAGCCCCCTTGTCAATTGCAAGTCTCACTTCATAAAGAGCATCAGGAGAAAGCACATCATCATGGTCAAGAAGAGCAATATACTCTCCCGTTGCCAGTGAACAAGCCATATTGCTGTTGTCCACAATACCTCCGTTTATATTAAGTTTAATGTACTTTATTCTCTTGTCATTTATTCCTCTTATTATACTTTCAATATATCTGTAATTGCTTGTACTTCCGTCAGCAATGCACAATTCCCAGTCCGAATATGTCTGATTTAATACAGACATAAGCATTTCTTCAAGCATTTTTCTGTCTGTATTATACACGGGAACACATATGCTGATTTTCACAGCTTTATCGAATTTTTCATATTTCTGCCTTTTAAGTTCCTGTTCACTGAGCACATTTTCTTTCATGTATCTGTCAGTTTCAATTTTATACCTGATTCTTTCCCTTAATTTAACGGTAAGAGCCTTAAACCCCTTATCCTTTCCGTAATTCACTATTTTTTTTATAATCATCGCTCTTACCTCTTTCAAATTAATTTTATTCAATATATCTTATTTACTAACATAAATTACATAAATATTATCTGCCCTATCTTCCTTACAAAACCGCTCTTCCATATTCCATACTTCATAACAACTCCAAGTTTCTTCCGCTTATTTTTTTCAGGCATAGTTCCGTAAGCTTTAAGCATAGCCCGGTATTTATAAGGAATTTTATACTTCTCCATAAGCTCAACAGCCATAACATAACCAAGCTCAAGCATTTTTTTAGCCCTGCCCCTGTCCATTGCTCTTTTGGCAATATACTTGGGACTGTCCATATTCTGGGCACCGCAGGCATTGTCATGGTGCTTTCTGTACCTCACTGTACATTTGTCAATAAATTTTATTTTTCCGAATACAGAGGCAACAGCTGCAATCCACCAGTCATGGACAGGAATAAGCTCAGGTTCTTTAAGAATATCAGCAAGAGCACGATTAAATGCCATAGTACATCCCGTCACCGAATTCTGAACAAGAAACTTGTTTAACCCTGTTCTTTTTATATCTATATGCTGGCTTTTTATCATTGAAGTAAAAATAACATTATCATTTTCATCAATAACAGTCAGATCCGTATGTACAAGAAGCGGAGTTTCACCTCCCTCAAATTCCTTAAGAGTAACTTCAATTTTATCTTTTTCCCATATATCGTCCTGGTCGCATGTAAATATAACATCGGCATCAGACTTTCTTACAAGCTCAAAGAAATTAGACTTTGGGCTTCCTGAATTTTCTTTGTTTGCAAAAAACTTTATTTTATCCGGATATTTTCTTGCATACTGCCTTACAACAACCATTGTTCCGTCAGTTGAAGCATCATCTCTTATATGAAGTGTCCAGTCCTCATAAGTCTGTGCAATAATGCTTTCTATCTGCTTTCCGATATATTTTTCGCCGTTATACGCTGCCATTAAAATATCAACTTTCATTAAATTACCTTCTTATCTTAGAAATCACAAGTGTCATAACATATCTCACATTAATTGCAGTATGCATAAGAAATGTAACCACAAAATTATGTTTGTTCTTATAATACATATCATAAAATCTCTTAATGCCGTCATGGAAATGCTTAATAACCACAGGACTTTTTGTATGTAAACCACTTTGTCCTTTTAAATGTGTCATTTTGACATCAGCATAATAAACTACCTTGTATCCTGCCTGCTTTATTCTGTAGCAAAGGTCAATATCCTCCCCATACATAAAAATACTCTCATCAAAAAGCCCCACCTTATTAAGCACTCTTTTGGGAATAAGCATAAAGGCACCGCTTACACTGTCCACTTCATTTGTTTCATCCTGGCTTAAATAATTAAGGGTATATCCTCCGAACTTCTTAACCTTTGGAAAAAGCTTGTCAAGCTTAAGCACATAACAAAGACTGTTAAAGGGCGTAGGAAATCCTCTTTTGCAGCCATGGTCAAAGCTCCCGTCTTTAAGCAGTGTCTTTATTCCAAGACAGCCAATATCACTATGGCTGTCCATATATTTAACGGCACCTCTCAATGTGCCCTCTTCCATAATTGTATCAGAATTAAGGAAAAGAATATATCTGCCTATGGCAATATTTACACCAATGTTACAGGCATGACCAAATCCCTTGTTCTCAACATGTGAGAGAATTTTTACATGCTTATCCTCCATTTCAAAATATTCACTTACTTTAGATGAATTGTCAACTACAATAATTTCATAATCAATACCTCTTGTTGTTTTTATAACTGAATTAACAGTCTGCATTGTCAAAAGCCTTGTATTGTAGTTTACAATAATAATTGATAAGTCCATAATATTCTCCCTGCACATTATTCTTATTTATATATTAGTACATTATTCTTTAAATTTCAATAGATTTATTCCAATTATTTATAGCAAAATAATTACAAAATACCACATTTATTTTCATAAGGTACTTATTGACAAAACACATATTTAACTTTATACTTAAATCATAATAAAAATGAGGAGGTTAAATCCATGAAAAAGATAATATTATTTTTATCTGCCATACTGTCTGCTATATTAATGACGTCAATGGTTTATGCAGACAGCGGAAATATTTTTTATCCTTTTATTATGAACAAAGACGGCATAATTTATTATACAGGAAACGGTGCCGGAGATATAAAACTTCCCAATGAAGCAGACACATTTTATATAACAGATGATTATATATATTATACAGTTTACAATAAATACGACTACAGTACTGTAGATTTATATCGCTGTAACAAAGATTTTTCAGAAAAAACCTTACTTGCAAACTGCAGTCCTTACTATTTATTTTATTACAACAATTCAATATATTACACATCATCCATATACAATGGAAAAGTTCTCTACAGTATCAATACAGAAACGCTTGAAACAAAAAAATATCTTACATATACAGGTACACTTAATATTTTAAGTATAAACAATGATTATATATATTTCGGTGCTGTGGACAGCAGCTATTATGCAACAAAACTTTACAAAATGAACATAAATGACCGAACAGACAAAAAGCTTATATATCTCACTCAAAAGGAATATATTTACGAATGTTTTGCCGCAGGAAACAAAATATATATAGATACAGGTACTGATATAAAAATTATGGATGAAACAACAGGGCAAATACTTAATACTATTAACTACAACAACCTTATTCTTTATATTGCAGGTCAGGTTAACGGAACAGTTTATTTATATGATACCACAGGAAAAATATATTACATTGACAATAATAACAGTCTTCAGCTCCTTGCAGAAGGTACATATATAACAAACAAAAGTGATATGTTCGGAGAAAGCATATCAAACAACTGTATTTATCTCTACACATATGATTTTGATAATGAAATTTACAAAATATATGAATACAGTATTCCTGAAAATAAATTCACAGAAATTAATTAACAAAACTTAATTTTAAAGGCTGATGCAAAACCATTTTGCATCAGCCTTTTTCATTGACTAAATTATATTAAAAGGGAATACACCACTTATAATTTAAAAGTGACTCAGCATTACTTAAATACTCCTTAAATACATACTCCACTTCCGGCTCCTTAAAACTTATCTGCTCCTTAAGCTCTGTAAAGTCCTTGTAATCAATAATAGGATACAGCTTTTTCTGAATGGCATTTATAAGCCTGTGTACATCTTCATACTCATCATAAGCTATACTCTCTGTTCTCACAAGATAATGAATTTGCTCAAGTTCCGAAAACATATGCCAGAGTATAAGAAGCACCTTGCTTAAATCATCTCTGTCAGGAAACGACGGGTTCTTGTTTAAATAATCCATATCTTCCTGATAAAGCATATGGAAATATGTAAGAATACCACATGAAACCGAAAGATCTGTATTTGTATAAAGTCCGTTTCTTATAATATCCCAGTAATTATTGTGAAGTCTGAAAAGGGCTTTTATATTGTACCTGAATCTTGATTCTTTTCTTATAGGAAAGAAAAAAGTGTTGACAACAGAAACAATTACAAGTGCAATTCCCAGATACAAAATTCTTAAAGTTATTGCTGTTGTTTCATTTAGTGTCATTGCCGCCAGTGTAAGAGCATAACAAGTTGAAAATACAGGATGATACCATGTTCCCGGTATTGCACAATACATCAGTGAGATCATAACAAGAGAAAAAAGAAGCTGTCCTTTGACCCCCGGCAATAAAGGAAAAATTACAAATACAATACCACAGCCTATAAATGTTCCTATTGACCTTGTTTTCATACGATAACTGCTCTCTTCAAAGCTTGGCTGAAGAAGAAGAAAAGCATTAAAGGGTATCCAATATGAATGGGTAACAGGTATAATATAGCTTACAAGAGAACTTATAACCATAACAATTGAAAGACGTACAGCAAAACTCATTTCAAAAGATTCAACAGAAAACCTTGATTTTATATCCTTTAAAAAATTCACCTTGTTTACTTTTTTTATAGATTCCGTAACTCCCTGTTCTTCTCTGCATGTTTTTAAAAGAAGAATAATCATATGGAGAACGCTTCTTGAAAAAATACGCAGTCTGCCCTCATGAATTGTCATATTGTCAAGGAGCCTCTGGGCTTCTTTTATCAATGACTCCTGTGAATTTGATTCAAGCTGAAAAGATGTTTCCTTTAAAAATAATGAAATACGTTTCAATATAAGAATATGCTCAAGATCAAGCTTATCCTGCCATTCAAAATCCATAATAAGATATGCAAATCTCTGTATTAAAGTCCCAACCATATCATAAATCTGATTTTCCTTTGTCTGCACCGCAAAAAACTTCTGATGATATGAAATGTGGTGAAAGTCATAAATAAGCTTTTTAAAACGCTTTTCAAGTTCCTTTTTCTTTTCAGGATAAATAAGCATATGAATAAGCTCAGAAAGTTCATAAAGCGTACCTTCAAGAGTAACTGATAAACTTTCTGTTTTAAGAAAAAATCTTACATAAAACCATATAGAAAAAGCAAGGAGAGGCACACAAAACCAAAATACTGCAATCTCCACAAAAAACTCATATGTATTTGCGGGAGGCATTAATGACAGGAATACAAAAAACATTGCATATGAAAAATACCCTTTAGGGTTAAACTGTGAACTTTGTGTAAATGCAAGAAAAAAAGGTACACACAAATTCAGCAAAAGCGTAAGCTTTAAATTCAGTGAACTTAAATAAGCAAGAAGTATAAGCAGTGTGCCTACAATAAGCAGTTTTACATATCCCAAAAGTGTATTGTTATTTTTTTTGTATCTCATCTGAAAAAATATAGTTACAATAGACGCAATCATTACATACTGCATACCAAATATAAAATATACTAACCCAAATGAAAATAAAAAGAATAAAATAACAGGAAATGCTTTCTTTAACGAATTAAATAAAATATTTACAAATTTCATGCAATAAACTGCCATAAATTAACCCCACCTTTCCCCTGATAAATAAATGTGCCTTTACAAATATTCTACAACATTTAATAAAATTTGTACATAATAAATTAAGGATTTAATATAAAAAAAGCCTTAGTGTCCATTTTACTGTTACACTAAAGCTTTAATCAAAATACC
>CAZGIC010000090.1:0-2900 GCA_964526435.1 uncultured Lachnospiraceae bacterium
AACCCCCTTAATTTTTTAAGTATCTTTTTTTCAAGGCGTGAAACCTGCACCTGAGAAACCCCAATTTTTTTAGCCACATCACTCTGAGTAAGCTCCTCCATATACCTCATATTCACGATCATTCTTTCCCTTTCCTCAAGATTATTAATTGCCCCCTTAAGCATAATATTATTTACAATTTCGTCGCTTTTGTCCTCCACAGCCGTAATCGTATCAATTACATTCATTTCCTTCCCTTTTTCACTTTCAATTTTTCTGTCTATAGAGTCCACATCTCTTACGGAATCAAGGGCAGTAATAAGAGTTTCCCTGTCAATATTTATATAATTTGCAATTTCCTCAATTGCAGGTTCCCTGTCATATTCAATTCTCAAAACTTCTCTTGCCTTTAATGCCTTATATGCCGTTTCCTTTAGTCCCCGGCTTATTTTTATAATTCCGTCATCTCTTAAAAATCTTTTAATTTCTCCCATGATCATAGGAACAGCATAAGTTGAAAATTTAACATCATACTCAAAATTAAATTTTTTTACAGCCTTAACAAGTCCCATTGACCCCAGCTGAAACAAATCATCACTTTCAATATTTCTCCCCTTAAATTTTTTAACAACACTCCACACCAGCCCCATATTTTCATTTATTATACATTCAAAGGCATCTTTATCGCCCTTCTGTGCCTTCTCAATTAAATTATGTATTCTGTCCATACTTAAACCAAGTCCTTGTACATAATTACTTTAGTTCCCTCTCCCACACGGGACTCCACTTCAATTTTATCCATAAAGCTTTCCATTACAGAAAATCCAAGCCCCGAACGTTCACACTGAGGTTTTGAAGTATACATAGGCTCTCTTGCCTTATTTATATCCTCAATTCCTCTGCCGAAATCCTCTATAGTTATTTTCACCTTTCTTCCCTCTGCCTGACAGCTTAGTTCTATTGTTCCCTCTCCCTCCTCATAACCATGAATTATTGAATTTGTCACAGCTTCCGAAACAGCCATTTTTATATCTTCAATATCGTTCAGAGCAGGATTAAGATACAAAAGAAAGCCCGAAACAGCAAGTCTTGCAAAACTTTCATTTTCAGAAACAGCATCAAATATAATTTTCATTTTATTCATTACAGTTCCTCCATTCAGCAAGAGCGTCATTTACCGTATCAAATTTTTTAATTATTTTATATAACCCTGATAAATTAAAAATACGCTCCATATTCCCCTTTATCCCTGTCAGTGCTATTTTCCCTCTTCTCTCTTCAATTTCTTTGTATCTGCCCAGTATCATACCTATACCCGAGCTGTCCATAAACTCAACATTGCTCAGATCTATTATCATTTTATTTACATATCTGTTAGTATTCATATAAATCTTTCTTTTAATTATTTCACTTGTATGATGATCAATATCCCCCTCAAGCTCAATAACATATACATCGTCATAATATCTGCATTTTATCATAATATGCCTCCCGTATTTTTTTATAACTTAATTTTAAATCCTGTACATATTATATGCAATAATTTTTTTCAAACAAATTATCTAAAAACCCTTTACATTTCCTCAAAATATGTTAAAATATTGTTAGAATAAAATTTCGAAAGGTTGATATTATGCATGAACTGACTGAAATGCAATCAAAAATTTATGAATATATTAAAAGCGAAATAAAAAAAGGTGTCACACCTTCCATAAGAGAAATATGCAAAGCTGTAGGGCTTTCATCAACATCATCTATTCACTATCACCTTGATAATCTTGAACAGATGGGTTATATTTCACGCCCCAAATCCAAAAAAAGATGTATAGAAATTCTTGAAAATGATTTTTATATGGATAGTGTGCTTTCTGCAAACACCCCCGAATACAGCAATGTACCTATTTTGGGCACAGTTGCGGCAGGTATGCCTGTTTATGCCGATGAAAATATAGAGGGCTATTTCCCCGTTCCCACAACATACCTTACCAATGACAAGTCATTTATGCTCAGAATAAAGGGTAACAGCATGATAAACGCAGGTATACTCAACAACGACCTTGTTCTTGTTAAGGAAACACCTTATGCAAAAAACGGAGAAATAATAATTGCATTAATAGATGACTCTGCCACATGCAAAACATTCTATAAGGAAGACGAATACATTCGCCTTCAGCCGGAAAACGAGGATTATGAACCAATATATGTAAAGGACTGCAAAATCATAGGAAAAGTAATAGGTTTGTTCAGGAGCTATTGATATGGATAACTTTTTAAACTACTTGATTAAAAAATCCGATTTAAATAACAACGAATACTTTAATTATAAAAAAACAAAACCTGTAAAAGAAGAAAAGAGCACTCCCCTTACATATACCAAAATACTTGAACCTACACCTGAAGATTATGTTGTATTCGATTTTGAAACAACGGGCATGAAACCGGGCGTCAGCTCCATTATTGAAATCGGTGCCGTCAAAGTCAGAAAGGGCAGTATTGACGGTGTATTCAATACTCTCATTGATCCCGAACAATATATACCCGGTTATATTTCAAACATAACCCATATAACAAATCAAATGGTAGCAGGCAAAAGAACAATAAAGGAAATACTTCCTGAATTTGTAAGCTTTATAGGCGATCTCCCCCTTGTTGCCCACAACGCAAAGTTTGATATGTCTTTTCTTCTGGCAGATGCAAATAAACAGAATATTGATATTAAAAATTCCGTTCTTGACACTCTCTGGCTCAGCAGAAAATTCAACAAGGAATGTGCAAAGCATAATCTGGCTTATCTTACAGAGTTTTTTAATATTAACCTTAAAAATGCCCACAGAGCTTATTTTGATGCCCTTGCAACAAATGAACTCTATAAAATAATTCAAAAGAAATATTACTCACAGCTTGAAATCAGCAATTCATAA
>CAZGIC010000090.1:3000-9288 GCA_964526435.1 uncultured Lachnospiraceae bacterium
TTATCAATCGCCCTGTTTTTTTGAAATCTTTCCACTTTTAAAACCCCTGTAATCAAAAAATTATACATATTACAGAAAATCTTTCACCTCCAAATATATATATTTCATTAAATTTATTTAAAATCCGTGTATATATTAAACTTTTTTGTTGATATTCACTGATTTTTAATATATAATATTATTAGTAATTAAAAGGAGGCTGAATTATGGATCATTTTAATCCTATTTTAAAGGGCAGCAACAGCCCAAAGAAATTTTTTACTATCGGTGAGATTATGCTCAGACTTACTCCGCCGAATTATGATAAAATCCGTATTGCCACAAGTTTTGAAGCAAGTTATGGCGGAAGTGAGGCAAATATTGCCCTTGCTCTTGCAAACCTGGGCATTGACTCTACATTCTTCACTGTAGTACCCAACAACTCCCTTGGCAAAAGTGCTATACGTCTTTTAAGAAGCAATGATGTACACTGCTCACCGGTTATATTAAGTACCCCTGAAGAAACCCCTACCCATCGTCTCGGCAGTTACTATCTTGAAACAGGCTATGGCATAAGAGCAAGCAAAGTTACATACGACCGCAAACACTCAGCTATAACAGAGTATGATTTCAAAAAACTTGATTTAGACCAGCTTTTAGACGACTATGACTGGCTCCATTTAAGCGGCATTACTCCTGCACTTGGTGCAAACTGTGCCGATTTAATACTTGATGCCCTTAAAGTTGCCAGAGAAAAAGGCATGACAGTAAGCTTTGACGGTAATTTCCGCAGTGCATTGTGGTCATGGGAAGAGGCAAGAGATTTTTGTACTCAATGTCTGCCTTATGTAGATGTACTTCTTGGCATTGAACCATATCATTTATGGAAAGATGATGAGGATCACAGCAAAGGCGATTATAAGGATGATATTCCTTATCACCCAAGTTATGAACAGCAGGATGAAATATTCAAAAGATTTATTGAAAAATATCCTAATATTAAATGTATTGCCCGTCACGTTCGTTATGCCCACAGCGGAAGCGAAAACAGCCTGAAGGCATATATGTGGTATGACAATCACACATTTGAAAGTAAAATGTTTACATTTACGATCCTTGACCGTGTAGGCGGCGGAGATGCCTTTGCCAGCGGATTGATTTATGCTATGATGAATAATTACAAACCTATGGATATGATCAATTTTGCCGTTGCAAGCAGTGCCCTTAAACACACTATCCACGGCGACGCAAATATTACAGATGATGTTCAGATCATACGTAATCTTATGAATATGAATTTTGATATTAAAAGATAATACATAAAAAAACGACAATCTTTGAATATTCAAAGATTGTCGTTTTTCTTTAATTATATTATTACAATGAATTTCCTCTCTCAAGACTTATCCTGTTAAACACATCAAGAAGGTCATCTGTTTTTGCATTTTTCTTTTCTTCTTCATTCAAATCCATAACAGTTTTCCCTTCATGCATCATAACAAGTCTGTTGCCGTACTTAAGGGCATACATAAGATTATGAGTCACCATTATAGTAGTAAGTTTCTTTTCTTTTACAACCTTGTCTGTAAGCTCCATAATAATTTCCGCAGTTTTGGGATCAAGGGCCGCAGTGTGTTCATCAAGTATAAGAATGTCAATAGGAGTCATTACAGACATGAGCAGAGCCATAGCCTGTCTTTGTCCCCCTGAAAGCAGTCCCACCTGTACACCAAGCTTATCCTCAAGACCCAGATTAAGCTGGGAAAGAAGTTCCTTATAGTAATTTATTCTTTTTCTGTTTGTTCCCATTGTAAGTCCGAAAAGCTTACCCTTATTATCTGCAAGGGACATATTTTCAAGAATTGTCATTGAAGAGCAGGTACCCATAGCCGGGTTCTGATAAACTCTGCCTATTTTCCTGTATCTTTTATACTCTTTCATTTTCACAATAGAACTGCCGTTTATTGTAATATCTCCGCCGTCCACAGGCACAGAACCGCATATCATATTAAGCATTGTTGTTTTTCCTGAACCGTTGCTTCCCACAATACTTATAAAATCATTTTCTTTTACTTCAAAATTAAAGTTATTAAAAAGCTGGGTTTCATTTACAGTCCCTTTGTTATATATCTTATCAATATTACTTAATTTAATCATTGTCCGCACCTCCCTTTTTAAAGCTGCTGACAATAAGTATAATAAGGAAAAGAGCACCTGTAACAAGTTTCATATCTATAGCCTGCAAACCCAGTGAAATAGCAATTGCAACACATGCCTTATAAACCACAGAACCAATAATTACAGCAGTTGTAGCCTTTAAAAAACTCAATTTTCCAAAAACATTAATGCCTATAATTACGGAAGCAAGACCTATAACCATAGTGCCTGTACCCATTGAAACGTCAAAAAATCTCTGCTGCTGACACATTACACAGCCTGCAAGGGCAACAAGGGCATTTGCTATAACAAGACCTATTATTTTAACAACGCCCTTATCCTTTGCAAGAGAAGTGACAACAGTTTCATTGTTTCCCACAGCTCTCAGCAGATAGCCTGACTTTGTCTTTAAATACAGATCCATAGCAATCTTGCATATAATTGCAATAACAAATATTACTATAACAGTGTTGTAATTCCCTGCAATATTTTTAATAGGAGAAAGAGTAAATATTGTTTCATCACTGAAAATAGGCACATTTGCCTGCCCTCCTGTAATATGCAGATTTATTGAATACAGCATTGTCATTACAATAATACCTGAAAGAAGATCTCTTACCTTAAACTTAACATGTATTATACCTGTCACAAATCCCGAAATTCCACCCGCTATAAAAGCAGCCGGAAGAGTTAAGTAAGGATTTATACCTGCCTTTATCATTACAACGCAGACAGCAGCCCCCAAAGGAAAACTGCTGTCAACTGTAAGATCAGGAAAATCAAGTATTTTATAAGTTATGTATATTCCAAGAGCAAGCATTGCATATATAAATCCCTGCTCCAATACGCTTAATAATAAAGCCATATTAATTCTCCTTATTATGCCTCAGATGCCTCTGTAGCTTCATCTGCCAAATCATCAGGGCATGATAATCCAAGACTTGCAAGTGCCTCTGAATTAATGTAAAGGCTGTATTCACTAATAGTTTCATAAGGAATATCCTGAGCACTTTCACCCTTTAATATTCTTGCAGCCATTTCACCTGTCTGCTTGCCAAGAGCCACATAATCAAGACCTTCTGTAGCCACACATCCGTTTTTAACCTGTTCTATTTCACTTCCGAATACAGGGATACCTGCCTTGTTTGCCGCATCAAGTACAGTAGCAAGAGCAGACACAACAGTGTTGTCTGTAAGATTTGATATACAGTCAACCTTTCCTGCAAGGTCAGTTGCCGCAAGAGGAATATCACTGCTCTGGCTTATACCGCTTTCAACAATTTCAAAGCCGTAATTAGGAGCAAGTTCCTTATATTCTTCAATTGCACTTACTGAGTTTGCTTCACTTGTAGTATATAATATACCTATAGTTTCAGCTTCAGGAAGGAACTTTCTTATCATTTCAAGCTGTGCTTCTACTGCAAGCTTGTCACTTGTTCCTGTAACATTACCCACACTAGTGCCGTCTTCATTTGCAAGTTCTGCCGCAACAGGGTCAGTAACTGCTGTATAAATTACAGGTATACTGCCGTTTGCCGCATTGTAGCAAGCCTGAGCCATAGGTGTTGCAACAGCACAAAGAAGATCTGCACCTGATGCAACCATACTCTGAGCGATCTGATTAGCAGTTGCCATATCAGACTGGGCATTCTGCAGATTATATGTTACATTTTCACCTTCAACAAAACCTGCTTCTTCCATACCAAGCTTAAATCCTTCAACACAGTTGTCAAGTGAAGCATGAGGTGCAAACTGGGCTATGCCTACAGTCACCATTTCTTCAGCCGCCTGACTGCTGTCTGTAGTTCCTGATTCATTGCTTTCCGTTGATGAGCAGCCTGTAAACATACCCATAGTCAGACAAGCCGCAGCCATAAGTGATAAAAATCTTTTCATTTTCATTATTCTCCCTTTAATATTTTATTTGATATTGATTTTACTTGATATTATAACATAAAAATATATTATTTACAACTAATTTTAATTATTCATTGTAGGCATTATACACACTTACACCATTTTCATTTCTGAAATACACCTGATTATCAGAGCTTCCTGCCGCTTCAATTATTACATTTATATTTTCCACATTGTTATTTCTTATAATTCGCAATGCTTCTGAAGAAAACTCTTCATACAATCCGCAGCTTTCATTCCATTTATTGTAATAGTCTTCATTTTTTTCATTTATGTAGTCAATTGTATCATCAGTAATATAAGTTCTGAAAACAACATTGTTATCATTTAAGCTTATTTCAAATCCCGCATTTGCTGCAAGACTTTCAAGCTCTTTATATGCATCACTGTCGCTGAAATTTACTTCTGTTTCTTCAACGGAATTTTCAGCCTCCCCTGCTGTATTTACATCAGCTTTATCTTCTGCATCATCCTGCTGATTTAATGTTTCCTCCTCTCTTTCTTCCCTTTCTGTTGTATCCTCATCTTTTTCATTTTTTTCTTTTTTTGTAGTACTTTCTTCCGTTGTTATTTCCGTTTCTGTAGTACTTGTCAGTTCATCATTATCTGAATTTCCTCCGCAGCCTGCAAACAGCAGAGCCGCACATATAACTGCAGCATATTTTTTCATATTGTCCTCCCTGTCAACACACAGTTTAATATTGTGATTTACACAATTTATTTATTATTTATAAAAATTTCCCTTACTCTTTTACTTATAAAAACAGGCTTCTGCCCGTTTACATAATTATATATTTTTAAATCAGCTATGTCAACTAAAAACCCCCATATCAAACTTTTATTTACAATTATATTGATACAACACATCAAAAACTTAATAAAATCTTAATATTTTTTAGCTTTTTATTTAAGAAATTAAGTCTTATAATATACTTACAATATAAATGTATACTAAAATATAAAGCCGTCAATATACTTTTGCCGGCTTTCTTGAAAAGAGGTCTATTATGAATTCATTTGTAAAAGATTATTTAAAAAAATTCATACCTGTCACTTTTGCTGTTAAATCCGGTGACGGCATAGAAACAATAGGCGACGGCAAGCCTGAATTTACAGTCACTTTTAATAAAGAACTCAGCAAAAAGGATTTACTTACAAGCACTTCCCTTGCTCTTGGCGAGGCATATATCCATGGCGATATAGAACTTGACAGAGATTTATATGAAGTTCTTGATATGTTCTTAGGCAATATGGACAAGTTTACAACAGATAAGTCCGCCCTCAAGAAACTTATTTTTACATCTATGTCAAAAAAGAATCAGAAAGTGGAAGTATCTTCTCACTATGACATAGGCAATGATTTTTATAAACTCTGGCTTGATGAAACAATGAGCTATTCCTGCGGATATTTCAAAAATCCCGGCGATACTCTCTATCAGGCACAGGTAAACAAGGTAGACCATATTCTTGAAAAGCTTCATCTTGAAAAGGGTATGACTCTTCTTGATATAGGCTGCGGCTGGGGATTTCTTCTTACAAGAGCTGCCGAAAAATTTGGTGTCAAAGGTTATGGCATCACCCTCAGTCAGGAGCAGTACGAAAAATTTAACAATGACATTAAGGAAAAAGGACTTGAGGACCTGCTGGAAGTTCATCTTATGGACTACAGAGATTTAGAGAAGTCAGGACTTTCCTTTGACAGAGTTGTAAGTGTAGGTATGCTTGAGCATGTAGGCAGAGGCAACTATGATCTGTTCTTAAAGAATGTCAACGCAGTATTAAAACCAAAGGGATTGATGCTTCTCCACTATATAAGTGCCCTTGAAGAGCACGAAGGGGATCCTTTCATTAAGAAATATATATTCCCCGGCGGAGTTATTCCAAGTTTAAGAGAAATTGTAGATCTTCTTCCAAATTACAAATTCTATACTTTGGATATTGAAAGCTTACGCCGCCATTATAACAAAACTCTTCTCTGCTGGAGAGATAACTTCAATAAGGTAAAGGATACTGTTATTGAAACAAAGGGAGAAGACTTTACAAGAATGTGGGAACTTTATCTTGCAGCCTGTGCCGCAACTTTCCACAACGGAGTTATAGATCTTCATCAGATACTTTTCTCAAAGGGCGTCAACAACGACCTTCCAATGACAAGAATTGTATAATAAATTTTACATTCCAAAAGGCGGATACATATTATAATGTACCCGCCTTTTAATTATAAATTACTTAATA
>CAZGIC010000091.1:0-4960 GCA_964526435.1 uncultured Lachnospiraceae bacterium
ATATGACAGCATCAGCAAGACTGCCTGTCAAATAATTTATAAAAAATTCCTTCGGCACTTTTAATTTCAATTGCAATGATTGCTGCCATTGCAATTGGCGATCTGTTTGCAGCAGGTGAAGTTGCTTTTATTATGGCTGTCGGAGCAATTTTAGAGGATAAAACAACTCAAAGAGCTCAAAAAGGTCTCAAAAATCTTATAAATCTGGTTCCCCTTCAGGGAAGAAAAATTGTCAGGTAAGGGCATATATGCTGATTACAATAATAAAAAATATTATGCGGAAATGAAAAATTTATTACTGAAAACAATATAACAATACCGGATAATTTAAATAATATATTGGATACTTTCCACAAAGAAGGAAAGGCGTCTGTCATAATTGCAGCAGATAACATATGTATAGGCATTATTTCACTGACCGATACCCTCCGTCCAAATGTCAGAAATACAATAAACAAATTAAAAAATATGAACACAGATATTATTCTTCTTACAGGTGATAACAAAAAAGCAGCACAATACTTTGCATCGCAGGCAGGCATCACAAACGTAAAAGCTGAATTGCTTCCCACTGATAAATCAGAAAAAATACTTGAACTTCAAAAAGATTCAAAAATTGTCTGCATGATTGGCGACGGCATAAACGATGCACCTTCATTAAAAACAGCCAATGCAGGCATAGCCATGGGAAGTATGGGAAGTGATATAGCAATTGAATCTGCCGATATAGCATTAATGAGTGATGATATATCAAAGATAGCCTATCTCAAACGTCTTTCAAAGGGCACCGTTAATACGATTAAATTTAGCATAAGTCTTTCTCTTGTTATTAATTTTATCGCTATTGTATTATCCGTAGCAGGTATGCTCACTCCTACTACAGGAGCTCTTGTTCATAATGCCGGCTCTGTTTTCGTGGTCCTTATTGCGGCCCTTCTCTACGACAGAAAATTTGAGTGATAAATTTTTTAAAGCCTTACATTACTGAAATGGTTCATTTTACCTTACTGATTTAAAAACTTACTTTAAAAATTTAAAATTCAGCTTTTCATATTTTTAATGAAGTAAACAAAAGTATTTTTACTAAACTGCATATGTAAACACAAAACTATATTAAAATAAAAAAAGTGTGCTGCAAACCTTTTACAATTTACAGCACACTTTTATATAAAGTAATTTATTTAATTCTTTTCAGGCTGAATAGCATCACAACCGGTTTCCTTAGTTCTTATTCTCATAGCGTTTCTGATATCATATGAGAAAATCTTACCATCACCGGGAGTTCCTGTATATGCAGCTTTCTGTATAGCGTCAATTGTCTTTTTCTCCCATTCCTCATTTGAAACTATTATTTCAAATTTAACCTTTGGAAGCATATTTATATCGACTTCCTGACCTCTTACATACTGCACATAGCCTCTTTGAGTACCGCAGCCCATAACCTGATACATAGTGATACCGTTAACTTCAATATCCTGAAGAGCCTTCTTTACATCTTCAAATTTATCTTCTCTAACAATTGCTTCTATTTTTATCATTTTATTCACTCCCCTTATCAATCAAAACCGTTAAATGACGGATATGCAGTTTCATCATGTTCAGACTTGTCAAGACCAATGATCTCTTCCTTCTTGTCAACACGCAAAGGTGTAAATATTCTTGTAATTCCTACACATATAAGTGTACCAACTACAGCAACGACAATTGTAATAACAATACTTACAACCTGTGCAACAAAAAGACTTACATCACCATAAACAAGACCATCCCACTGAGCAGCACTGTTTATTGAGCTAAGACCGAAAAGACCTGTAGCAATACCGCCCCATATACCGCCTATACCATGACAGCCAAAAGCGTCAAGAGCATCGTCATAACCAAACTTCTTCTTAACAAAGGCGATCATACAATAACATATAGGTGAAACAACAAGACCTATAATAACAGATGCCCAGATCGGCACAAATCCTGCACCGGGAGTAATAGCAACAAGACCTGCAACCATACCTGTAGATGCACCTACAAGTGAAGGCTTACCGTTGTGAATTACTTCACAAAGCATCCATGTAACAATAGCAGCACCACATGAAGCTGCAGTTGTCATAAACGCATGAGCAGCAAGACCATCAGCACTTAAAGCACTTCCTGCATTGAAACCAAACCAGCCGAAAAGCAAAATGCTTGCACCTAAAGCTACCATAGGGATATTATGTACTTTATATGTCTGTGTCTCATATCCTTCTCTCTTGCCAAGTATAATACAGAGAACAAGAGCACTGACACCTGAACTGATATGTACAACATTACCGCCTGCAAAGTCAACAGAATGAAGCCAGCCATCACCTAAAAGTCCGCCGCCCCATACCATGTGAGCCATTGGATAATAAACTATAAATGACCATAATATCATAAATATAAATAAAGCCTTAAATTTCATTCTGCCTGCAACAGCACCTGTAATAAGAGCAGGTGTAATTATAGCAAACATCATCTGGAATGCAGCAAAAGCAAGATTAGGAATAGTGTCAGAATAAGGACCGGGTTCCATACCTACGCCATTAAGTCCGAACCAGTTGAGATTACCTATAATTCCGCCTACATCACCGCTGAATGCAAGTGAATAACCAAATAAAACCCAAAGAACAATTGCAACACCAATTAAGAAAACTGATGACATCATTGTATTTACAACATTTTTTCTTCTTACTAATCCTCCGTAAAACAGAGCTAAACCTGGTGTCATAAAGAACACCAATGCTGCGCATATAAGCACAAAACCTGTGTCTCCTGAATTAATCATTTCGACTCCTCCTCACAATTTTTTATTTTGAACTAGATTTTTAATTGCATTACCGGTATAAGCAATAAAAAAGGACGCACTACCATTCAGGTAAACGTCCTCGTCTTGTGTAATTATAGCACAGACAGTATTCGATGTCAATGACAAATTTAATTAATTTTTCAACATTATTTAATTATATTGTTAATTTTTATATTTTAAATTACACCTTTATTCATACTATAGTTTACTCTATAATATAAATTTCCATAAATTTCTTTTTAACATATTATTTATAATATTGAGCCAGCCTGTAAGCCGGGTTCTGTGTTTGACGGTCATCTATCTGGTATTATCGTCACCGATAACATCAAGCGTTCTTTACCTCAGGACGAGACGAGCAGCCTCAATGCCCCGATTTGAACTTGCTTCGGATGGGGTTTACAGGGACCCGCTGTGTTACCACAGCAGCGGTAAGCTCTTACCTCACCTTTCCACCCTTACCCGGACAAGCCGGGCGGTTTATTTCTGTTGCACTTTCCTTAGAGTCACCTCCACCGGACGTTATCCGGCATCCTGCTCTGTGAAGCCCGGACTTTCCTCAGGCTGTTTTGCACAGTCTGCGACCATCTGACTGACTCAATATTTTTAAACCGCTGATTTATTAATCAGCGGTTTCTGACAATTATTCCGCTGCACCGGCAGCTTCCTGCCTTATTGCAGTTACAACAGCAATTCTGTTGTCCTCTATTTCATCTACTCTGAATGTATATCCGCCGTAATCAACGGTTATATTCTTTTCATTTTCACCCGGTATTCTGTAAAGCTGACCTACCAAAAAACCACCAAGTGTATCATATTCATCAACAGGCATTTCAATCTCCAGCTTTTCTGCCACATCATCAAGAGGAGTTGCTCCCTCTATACGGGTGATTCTTTCTGTCACCTCTGTAATGTCAGGCACTTCATCATCGTCATATTCGTCCCTTATATCGCCCATTACTTCTTCAATAAGGTCCTCCATTGTGACAATACCTACAGTACCGCCATACTCATCAGCAACAATCGCCATATGAATATTGTTCTGCTTCATTTCTTCAAAAAGACTGTCTGCCTTTTTCGTTGACGGTATAAAGAAAGGCTTCATAACAATATCCATTAATTTAAAATTATCGACACCTTTATTTATTATTGTATTTATAAGATCTTTTATGTGAAGGACACCTACTATGTTGTCAATATCCCCCTCATACACAGGTATTCTTGTAAACTTTTCCTCGGTGACAACATTTATAAGTTCTTCAATACTAATATCTGCAGGAACTGCAACAATATCCTTTCTGTGGGTTGAAATTTCTTCAACGCTTTTGTCGTCAAAGTCAAATATATTGTTTATCATTTCCTTTTCGTGCTCATCAATTGTGCCTTCCTCGCCCCCTGCATCGACCATCATAAGTATTTCATTTTCACTTATATCATTTTCAATTTCACCGTTATTTTTTGATAACACACTAAATAACTTAACTGCAACATCAATTAAGAAAACAAATGGTGTAAATATAAATGAAACTAACTTCAAAATTCCTATACATTTCAGAACAATTTTATCCGGATACTTATGAGCCAGAATTTTCGGCAGAATTATGCTGAAAAGAGCAAAAAAGTATGTAAACACAAGTATTATAACTATTGCTGAAATAACAGCAGTTGTTCTCAGCCCCCATGATAAATAATCATCAACCAGATTTACTGTATCAGGAAAGACACCCAATGCAAGCAGAAATCCTATAACAATTCCAAGCAGTGCATTCGTAATACCTGCTCCGTTATTATACTTCTGAGAATTATTCATTATTTCATTAATTTTGTCATAATTAGGATCATCTTTATCAGATATATATTTAGCCTTTCTTGCAGCCATAACCCCAAGAGAGCTTGAACATCCAGTCACAATGCCCTTAAACAGAATTAACAGAAACACAATCACTATGTCACTTAACAATATTAAAGCCTCCATAACACATTAAATTTTATATCAGTATATAGTGTAGTACAATATTGCCGTAAAGTCAAGTTAAAACTTTGTTTCATAATCTATACAAAATTTACTTTCTGTTTGACTAAGTCCGAATTATACATTATAATTAGGGAAAGATATATTAAAACAAGAGGATTGATAAT
>CAZGIC010000091.1:5060-9240 GCA_964526435.1 uncultured Lachnospiraceae bacterium
CCGAATTATACATTATAATTAGGGAAAGATATATTAAAACAAGAGGATTGATAATATGTTATACGAAACTGAAAAAGAAACAGAAAGAGTCATACTTGTAGGTGTAGATACAGGTAACGGGGAATTTGATGCGGAAAGCTGTCTTGACGAACTTGGTGACCTTGCCAAAACAGCAGGTGCAGAAGTTGCCGGCAGACTTATACAAAAAAGAGAATCTATAAACAGGGCAACATATTTAGGCAAGGGTAAAATTGAAGAACTTAAAAATTACATTGATATGGTTGAAGCAACAGGCATTATTTGTGACGATGAGTTAAGTCAGAACCAGATACGCAATCTTGAAAATGCCCTTGACACAAAGGTTATGGACAGAACTCTTCTTATTCTCGATATATTTGCCCAGAGAGCAAGTTCAGCAGAAGGTAAAGTACAGGTAGAACTTGCACAGCTCAGATACAACCTTGCTCACCTTACAGGCAGAGGAAAGGAGATGTCACGTCTTGGCGGCGGCATAGGCACAAGAGGTCCCGGAGAAAAAAAGCTTGAAACAGACAGAAGAAATATTTCCGACAGAATAGCAGATCTTAACAGAGAGCTTAAGGAAATAGAAAGACACAGAAGTGTACTCCGTGAAAAGAGAATTGATACAGGTGTTCCCGTTATAGCTCTTGTAGGCTACACAAATGCCGGAAAATCCACACTTTTAAATACCCTTACAGGAGCAGGAGTACTTGCAGAAGATAAGCTTTTTGCAACCCTTGACACAACAACAAGAGCAGTTGAAACTGAAAGCGGTGCCAAATATCTGTTTACAGATACAGTAGGCTTTATACAAAAGCTCCCCCACCATCTTATAAAGGCATTCAGGGCAACTCTTGAAGAAGCAAAATTCGCAGACATACTTGTACACGTTGTTGATGCCTCAAACCCAAAGAGAGGTGAACAGATGAACACAGTTTACAAAACTCTTAAAGAGCTTGGAGCAGACAGCAAACCTGTTATTACAGTTTATAATAAAATTGACAGAGAAAATATAGAAAAGCCTCTCTTTACCGATAAAATGGCACTTGAAACAATATCAATATCAGCCAAAAAAGGACTTAATATAGATACCCTCCTTGAAAAAACAGAGGAAATAATAAAGTCCTTTAAAAAGAGCATAAAAGTTGTAATCCCCTATAATATGGGGCACCTGCTCTCCATCATACATGGTAACTGCGAAATAACCCAAAGCGAAAACAGAGAAGACGGCTACTATTTTGAACTCTATGCCGATGAAGAAGCTGAAAACAGACTTAAAGATTATATAATCGAAAATTAGTACCCAAACAATTATAACTTAACTCCATTAAACTAAAAACTGCTGTAAAATAAACTTATAAAGCATTTTACAGCAGTTTTATTTTTATTAAATTATGGTTCAATTAATTATAAAGCAGTATTAATTGACGCCTATGTTGAAACTCATATTTTAACTCATGCCTAAAAAAGTTATCAGCCTATATAATTAAATCAGTTGACAAATAACCTGAATTATTACTTAATTCTGTAAATAGCAGTCCTGGTTTCGGCATCCCACTCAACATCAACTCCCATAGCTTCCCCCAAAGCTCTGAAAGGTATGTACATTCTGCCGTCTTTTATTTCAGCTTTAACACCATAATCCATAGTACCTGAAACACCGTTTACAGTCATTAAATTGCTTCCCGCTGTAAAATTGATACTGTTGCCATTGGCTATTATTGTCGCAGTTTTTGTTACAGCATCCCAGTTTACAACAGTACTTTCATCAGCCTTTTCAATATTTCCTCCGCCTATAGCCAGTGCTACAAACCTTAAAGGCACCATTGTAGAATTGCTCTCACTTTGTATATACGGAATAGCATCCATTTCATATTCATTATCATCTAGGGTAATCATATTACTGCCTATAATGATATTTATCTTACTAGACCCAATATATTCTTCTGTTGTAATTTCAGTTAATTCTTCTTTTATATCATTCAATTCAAAATCTGGCTTACAAACAGCATGTATTTTCCCTAATTCATAATTTGAAATTGCAACCATATCTGAAGAATTTCCCGAAATTGCAGTAATTTTTCCATTTTTATACTCTAAAAATATAGCCGTATGGTCAGGACCATCTTTTATATTGCCATTTGATTCCGTAAGTATAATGTCTCCCTTTTCAACATCGTTAATAGAAATTGTTTCAATATCATACCTGTCCTTATCAGCATAATCCTTCATAAATTCAGTCTTTGCACCATCTATTCCTCCGTCAAGATAAAAATATCTGCCTGCTTCTACAAAAAAATTTCTATATCCTCCAGTACTTCGTGCTACAGGTATGACAGTATCTGGGATACCTGCCTGTTCTGCACACCATGCTGCAAATTCTGAACACCATGGACGGTAAGTTTGGTCTGCCCATGCTCCGAAATAACTTGAGCCATCATCAGCTTCAGTATACCCCAACTGTGACTTTGCAACTGCAATATAATCTTCTCTTAAATTACCCGTAAGCTCTGGCAATTCAAATGGATCAGTATAGTTTGCCGCCAACGATACAGTTGCCATACTAATTATAAAAATAAATGATAAAAACATACTTTTAAATCTTTTGGATTTTCTTTTCATTTTACCATTCCTTCCTTTTAATTAAATTAATTTTATTTATTATACCTATATCAAAACTGTAGCTTTTTATAACATATTAAGTTGAGTCATTACAACTTTATCATAATAAAAACAATTATCCATTATACTGATTTATTGTAACTGTTTTTGTATCCGTATCCCAATTCACATCAGCCCCCAGAGCCTCAGATATAAACCTTAAGGGCACCATTGTACTTCCGTTTTTATTTGCAACTGCATTTGACAATGTATATCTTTCGCCATTGATAACTGCTTCCGAACTTCCTGTAACAAGCTCAATTATAGTATCACCTTTGCTTGCTCTTATAGTCTTTGTTTCAGCATCATAATTAACTTCTGCTCCCAACGCTTCAAAAATAGCTCTCATTGGCACCATTGTCGTTCCGTTTTCAATATAAGGCTGTACATCAAATGAGATTTTATTGCCATTTAAAATTACAGATATTGAATTTTCAGAATTCTCTTGTTGTATATCATTAAATTCAGATATTTGTCTTATTATCTCATCTTTTCCAACCGTTTTAAAAATGTCATCATTATCAAAACTTTTAATTGCATTGTTTTTATCAAATACCGAATTTAATTTTTCTTCATATTCTTCTTCAGAAACTTCATCGTCATTCCAATAGTATCTATAAACAGGTTCGCCATTTATTATTTGAACATTGGCATTGTCTTCTGCTCCGTAATTGCCTTTATATACTCTGACAAATTCTCCGTTTTCAATCTTGTATACATAATCATAGTACACATCCATTCTTCCCCCTGAGCAGCAGAACCAATTACCCTTTTCCATATAATACAGTCCCCCGCTTGAAATATGCAATGTTACAAGTTCCCCATCATAATACATGCAAATTTCATTGCCGTTTACACCGGAATTTCCTTCAACATATATCTCAGGAATATTATCGTCATCAATATAAATCAGCTTAAATTCAGGTTCAGTAATCCCAGTAATTACATTTCCATATGAATATTCATCGCGGATCCGTTCAACATAATCAATGTAAAGCTCTTTCCAGTCACTTTCATTAGCTGAAACAACTGCACTGTTTATAAAAAACATATTACAACATATAACAAAAATCATTATTGTTTTAAAAATATTTAATTTCATAAATTCACCCCATATATAATAGTTTTCTCACCACCATTAATCCATTCTGATTAAATTTTCTATACTGGTACAATGTATACGTGATACTCATTTTCATCAAGAACAACACCAAACACCGTTTTTATCAGCTTATTTCAAATTACCCAACTTGTCCCTTTAAAAGCTATTAAGCAAATTTATTGTTAATTTTATTACCTGTTTCCGGAAACACACTTATTTTTAACTCTGCAAAAATAAATTTATTTCTGTCCATCCATATAACAGATAATAATACTTTACTTTCTCTTCCCCTTCGTTGCCCCAGATATATAACTATAATTTATTTTCCCAACCTCTGCTGTAAATTCCAATTTACCGACACTCTACTATAAGGCTCCTTTGTAAAGGAGCTGTCAG
>CAZGIC010000092.1:0-5378 GCA_964526435.1 uncultured Lachnospiraceae bacterium
TAAACAAATAATCCACATGATCCTTTATCCCTTCTTCACTCCATCTTTTAAGAATACCTTCCGTATATGCCATAAATACCTTCCCTCTTTCCCTCGTTATATTTAAAGCCTGACAAATAAGTTCCCTGTCATACATTGAAAGCCATTTACAAATAATTTCCTCATCTTTGCTTCCCGGTTCAAGAATTTGTTTAAAACACTCTCTGTAAGCCTTTTTAATACAGCTGTCAACAGTCCTTTTACCTTCTTTTGTTTCATTTCCTTTATTTTTATTTTCTTTTATTTCATTTTCTTTACTTTCCTCTTTTTTACTTTGTTCTTTTTCCGTTCCCTTTTCCCCATTATTCTCACGATTTGTCACCTTATCCGTTCCCATATCCTCCGTACATCGTCCCATACTCTCCCGATTTTCAACACACTGCAATATGGATGACTTGGATGAAATCCCCTTCATTTCATCCAAGCTCAAAAGCCATATATCTTTTGAAACCACAACATTTTTACGTTCCACAGTAGTTCTGTAATAGACTTCCTGTATTCTTCTGCTTGTTATAATACCCTGCTTAAAACAGTCGCCGCTAAATAGTCCACACTCTGTCAGCATTTCTATAACTTCGCATATAGTAGTTTCTTCAACACCGTATTTCCCACGGCAGTAGTCCTGTATTTCCCACACAACTTCAGCCCTTGTCCTGTCGTTGTAAACTATGTAGTATCCCTTATCCCCGTATATCATTTCAAGTAATGCGTCATATATTACATACACAAGGTAGCCGTATTTTTGTCTTGCCTTGTTAAATTTTCTGTCCCTCATCATTCCCACATCACGGGGATAATAGTCAATACCCTTTTTACTTACAGCCATAAAAACCACCTCACACAATTTTAAGATTTCTGTCCCCCGTTACTTCAAGACAAATAAGCTGAGAGTCAATATGTCCAAGTTCATTTATACTTTCTCTGTTGTCAACAAATACAGGCACATATGTATCATAATATCTCTGCAATGTCCTTATAACATCAAGTCCTGCATTTATTTTCATAGCATAGTTTAAATCTCTGTAAGGCACACCTTTTACAGTAGCCTCACAGCACTCACTATATCCTCCGTTTATCTGATAATCAAAAAGCTTAAACTTAACAATACCAAATTTACTGTTTACGGCCTTACCAAGCATATTTATTTTAGCCTCTGTAAATTCCCTCAGCTCATTTTCCATAAGTTCAGTTTTTGCCGCTGCCTCTCTCTTTTCCTTTTCAGCATTCTTTAACTCCTCAATTCTTTTTCTGTACATTTCCACACTGTTTATTTCATGTAATTCTTCTTCAAGTTCACCAAGCTTAATATTAAGCACTCTTATATCAGCCTCCTGTTCCCTTGTGTCAACACGGCACTTAATAATTTCACCTTTAGCCTTTTCAACTTCTGCCATATTTTCCGATAAATCCATATGAGGAATTTCTTCTTCCCTTACATTTTCATAAACTTTTTCCAATTCCCCATTAAGTCTTTCAATATCTTTCTGCCTTATTTCAATTTCTTTTTCAAGGAAAATAATTTCACTTCCTGTCTTTTCAATTTTTTCTTTTATCTGGGCAAGTCTTTCATTTCTGTTTTTTTCAAAAGCCTCAAGCTTCTCCCATCTGTCACTTTCATCCCATATTCTTCCGCAGTAAGGACATTTTTCATTAAACTCACTTTTATTAATTTTTTCATACTCATCTTTCAAATGATTTAAAATTTTATTTTTTTCGACAATTTCCCCTTTTGTATCGACAATATACCTTTCACAATCTTCAATATTATATTTAATTCTACTTATTTCCTTTTGCCTTTCATATGCCATATTGGCATTTCTGCTTTTGATCACAGCAGCCTTTTCTTCATACTCCGCCCTCTTTTTTTCAAGCTCAGCCTCAGCCCTTTTCAGTCTTGATTCAGCCTCACTCCTTGCCCCGTCATTTGTCATTAAATACCTTATTTCATTTTCCAGACTTAATATATTTTCTTTAACTTCTCTTATTTCATTTCTTACAATGTCCCCCCTCCTCTTTTCTTCACTTCCCATTGAACGATAAATTTCATCTATTCTTACAGGTATATCTTCAGCTTCTTTCAATATTTTTTTCCTTAAGGCAGAAAGTTCCTTTAATCTTTCATCAGCACTTTTTTCAAGTAATCTTTCAGGCTCTCTCAAACCGATTTCTAAAGCTATTTCATAGTCAGAACCCATTTCTGCCATATCCATAAGTATCTTTCTCTGTACCTGCCACTTACTCCCTGCAAAGAGCACAGGATTTGTAATAAGTCTGAATACCTCTTCATCTATAATTTCATCAATTTTATTCTGGTACTCCCACTGTCTTACATTTACATTGTTTATTTCATAGACACCTTCATTCCCTGCAAAAACTTCTTCAGCAGAACCTCTTTTCTTGATCCACTTTTCACGCAAAGTTTTCTTTAACACAAGTTCTTTTCCGTCTATTTCAAAAACTCCCCTTACACTGTGCTCAATTTTAGGTATTTCCTTTCCCGTACTGTCAAGACTTTTTACAGAAAACTCCTTTCTCCCCTGACTGTCTTTCCCGAAAAGCAGCCACATAAAGGCATCAAATACACTTGTTTTCCCCGTTCCGTTTCCGCCCATAATCCTTGTCATGCCTTCGTTAAAATTAATATCAAGCTTCCTTATTCCCTTAAAATTTATAATTTCCATATTTTTAACTGCGATTTTCATAATTTTCCTCCTTTCAAAAACAATAAATTATTTCTTGTTTTTGATAACCACTGATAATAAAATTAAACTTTAGTTTTATTTCCTTTTATAACTTTATAACACAACTTTTTCCCACCATCATATGTATCCACAAAATTCACACAGGTAAAATATCCCCCCAGCTTACACTTAATAAAAACCCTGAACCATCTCCTGCTCACCTGGACAACCAGGGCCTTTATTTTCACACAATATGACGTATTTCCGTCATACTCGCCGAATTTAATAATTTCAACAATATCCCCCTTTTTAATTCCCAGCAAATTCACATTATCTATATTAAAAAACATAAAGCACCTCCCATTGTTTAATTTAGTTTAATCATTTGTTTAACACATTAAACAAATCAGTTAAAAAAAATATCCGACACCCTTACCCCCAAAGCCTCTGCAATTCTTCTCATAATACCACCCGTTGTCATTTCTGCGGTACCCTTTTCAATTTCCCAAATTACATTTTCACTAACTTCAGCTTTTTCGGCAAGCTCTTCAACAGACAATCCTTTTTCAATTCTGCATTCTTTTAATTTTATAGCCATATTTTTACCTCCTGTTATTTTATGCCTACAGTTTAGCACATTAAACATTTATTGTCAAGCGAATTAAACAAAAATTTTACACATTTTTTAACAGGTTAAACATCGTATAATTTATTAAACTTTTCCATTGCCTTTTTCTCTTTTTAATTGTATAATTATATAAACACCACTTATTTCCCCCGAAAGGAGACAATAAAAATGACTTTAGGCGATATAGTAAAAAAGTACAGAGAAGAAAACAATATTTCAATGGAGTCTTTTTCCAAAAAATGCCATTTAAGCAAAGGCTATATATCTATGCTTGAAAAGAACAAAAACCCCAACACAGGAAAACCTATCCGCCCCTCTCTCCTTACCATAAAGTCCGTTGCATCAGCAATGAATATTGATGTCAATGACCTTATAGCATCACTTGAAGATCAGGAAATAAAGCTTTCCTCCGACGATGAAGAGCTGGATATATTTTCATACAGCAACATTATGCCTATAACAACAAAAAAAGTTCCCCTTTTAGGCGTTATAGCCTGCGGAGAACCAATGTATTGCAATGAAGAACGTGAAAGCTATGTTGTCGTGGGTACAGATATTCGTGCTGATTTCTGCCTTAAAGCAAAGGGTGACAGTATGATAAATGCCAGAATAATGGAGGGAGATATTGTATTTATACGAAAACAGCCCACTGTTGAAAACGGAGATATAGCAGCCGTATTAATAGATGATGAAGTAACTCTTAAACGTGTATATTACTACAGAGAAGATAATATGCTTATCCTCTCCCCTGAAAATCCTGCATATAAACCCCTTACCTATATGGGTGAAGATCTTAACCAAATACGCATTTTAGGCAAAGCCGTTGCTTTCCAGAGTGACGTAAAATAAAATGCTGTTGTTTATGAAATTAAATATTTTCCCTTTTACTTCATTTAATACCGGATTCCCTCCTTTTAAAGCAATGCTGTCAGACTTATCCTTACAGAATATTTTATTGATCTGACAGCATTGCCCTTAAGCCTGTCCCAAATTTTATTTAATAAAACTTACTTTTACATTTTCCATTCAATTTTTGTATTTATTTTACACATATGAAACAATTCTTCAACGGCACTGTTCAAAGCCTCTGTATTTTTAGCCTTTTTTATTTTTTTAGCCGTCTTATCCGAATTTTCAAAAAGCATTACCATATACAATAACAATTCTTTCATTTTGTGCATAAGGGGCACACTTCCCGAAAGTATTTCTTTATACCCATCATACACATCTCTGTAAAATCCCTCAAGGTCCTGTACAGTAATTTCTTTATGTTTTTTTATTTCAGCCCCCAGACAGGGATTTATAACAGCACCCCTTCCAATCATTACAGTATCAGTATGGGGAAAATCTCCCATAAATTTTAAATAATCATCATAACAAAAAATATCACCGTTATAACAAATTTTGTTTTTACTGTTTTCTTTGGCATATTTATACATATCCATATATGGACGATTTTTATACATATCCTTTCTCGTTCTTGGATGTATAATAAGCTCCGCCATAGGATATTTGTTGTATATTTCAATAAGCCTGTAAAATTCTTCGGGATCTTCAAAACCTATTCTTGTCTTAACAGAAATTTTATATTTACTTTTAAATATACTTTCAAGAAAACAGTCAAGCTCTTCTGTATGAGCCAGAAATCCTGCACCTCTGCCCTTTGACACAACAGTGCCTGAGGGACACCCCAGATTTAAATTAAATTCATTATACCCATACTCCTCAAGCCTTTTACACATAGTTATAAATCCCTCAGCAGAATTAGTAAGTATCTGAGGCACAAGGACCTGCCCCTTATTGTTTTCAGGCAGTATTTCACGCATAATTTTTGTACCCAGAACTCCCTTGTCACTTGGAGTTATAAAGGGCGTAAAAAATTTGTCCACACCTCCAAAGTGTTTATGAAGACTGGTTCTGAAAATATTGCTTGTTATCCCTTCCATTGGTGCTAAATATATATTCATAATTTCTTCTCCGCTGTTATATTTTATAGTCAATTGATTATTATAATTTCACTAAATCTGTTT
>CAZGIC010000092.1:5478-8883 GCA_964526435.1 uncultured Lachnospiraceae bacterium
TGCCTGATTTCTTCCATAACCTTTGACAAAACAACACCTATCTTATCATTTATAACAAGAGAAGCCTTGCTGTCATAATAAGTTTCGCTTTTATTAATAAATACAAGCTTACTTCCCCCGTATATTCCCACAAGTCCAGCTGCAGGATACACAACAAGAGAAGTACCGCCCACAATAAGCACATCAGCATTTTTTATGGCATTATAAGCCCCGTTCCATATATCATCGTCAAGACCTTCCTCATAGAGCACAACATCAGGCTTTATAACTCCGCCGCACTCACAGTAAGGCACTCCATCCATAGCCATAATTTCCCCGGCACTGTAAAATTTATGGCACTTCATACAGTAATTTCTGTGTACACTTCCGTGAAGCTCATATACGTTTTTACTTCCGGCAATTTGGTGCAGTCCGTCAATATTCTGGGTTACAACAGCTTTAAGCTTCCCCATATTTTCAAGTTCAGCCAGAGCATAATGGGCAGGATTAGGCTTTGCATCAAGACATACAAGATTTTTTTTGTAGTAATCAAAGAAAACTTTCTTATTCCTGTCAAAAAAGCTTCTGCTTATAAGCACCTCAGGGGGATACCCGTATTCATTTTTTGCAGCATAAAGTCCGTCTGCACTTCTGAAGTCTGGAATATTGCTTTCCGTTGACACTCCCGCACCGCCCAGAAACACAATATTGTCACTGTTTTTTATTATTTCAGCCAGTTTTTCATAAGCCATTTAATTACTACCTTCCTTTTCTGCCTTCAGCTTTTTCACGAATTTTTCTATTTTATTAAGAGCAACCCTTATTTCCTCTACAGAATAAGCATAAGAGCATCTTATAAATCCTTCACCGCATTCACCGAAAGCAGTGCCCGGCACAACTGCAACCTTTTCTTCAAAAAGTAGCCTTTCACAAAATTCTCCGGAACTTAAGCCTGTAGACTTAATACATGGAAACAGATAAAAGGCACCTTCTGCCTCATAACAGTCAAGACCCATATCAAGAAAACCTTTTCTCATAAATCTTCTTCTTCTGTCATATTCTCTTCTCATTTCGTCAACGGCATCGTCACAGCTTCTCAGTGCTTCAACTGCAGCCTGCTGACTTGTAGTGGGAGCACACATTATGCAGTACTGATGAATTTTTGTCATAGCAGATATGATTTCCTTAGGACCTGCGGCATATCCCAGTCTCCAGCCTGTCATAGCATAAGACTTTGAAAATCCGTTTATAACAATAGTCTTATCTCTCATATAGTCAATTGAAGCAATTGAAACATGTTTTTTACCGCCGTATGTAAGTTCTGAATAAATTTCGTCACTTATAACAAGAATATCCCTGTCTTTTAAAAATTCAGCAAGCTTTTCAATATCTTCCCTTTCCATAATTGCACCTGTAGGGTTATTGGGATAAGGAAGTATAAGAGCTTTTGTTTTTTCAGTAATTTTGTCCTTAATGTCATCAACAGTAAGCTTAAATTTATTTTCATCTTTTGTATTTACAACAACAGGCACACCGTCAGCCATAGCGACGCAAGGCTTGTAGCTCACATAAGAAGGCTCAGGCACAAGTACTTCTTCACCGGGATTTATAACAGCCCTTAATGCAATATCTATGCCCTCACTTGCACCTACGGTTACAACAATTTCATCTTTGGCACAATAGCTTACACCAATAGTTCTCTTAAAATATTTTTTAATTTCCTCTCTCAGTTCAAGAAGTCCCGAATTTGATGAATAAACTGTTTTCCCTTTTTCAAGATTGTATATACCCTTTTCCCTTATAGCCCAGGGAGTATCAAAATCAGGCTCACCAACACCTAAAGAAATTACGCCTTCCATTTCGCTTGCTATATCAAAAAACTTTCTTATACCCGAAAAAGGCATAACCTTAACCTTTTCAGATATATAATCTTCCGGTTTCATCATGGTGTAACAATCATCCTTTCGTCCTCTTCAGTTTTCTTTTCAAGTATAATACCATGATCCTTGTACTTTTTAAGCACAAAATGAGTTGCAGTACTCAGCACAGAATCAAGGGGAGATAATTTATTTGATACAAAATAAGATATATCTCTTATATTCTTTCCGTCCATCATTATAAGCAGATCATAGGCACCTGCCATTAAATAAACACCCTTAACCTCTGAAAATCCGCTTATTCTTTCAGCAATCTTTTCAAATCCTCTGTCCCTCTGCGGAGTAACCTTTACCTCTATCATAGCTGTCACAAACTGTTTGTCTGTTTTGTCCCAGTTTACAAGTGTAGTATATCCGCAAATAATCTGGTCCTTTATCATTTCATCCATGGCGGCGGCAATATCCTCTGTATTCATACCAAGCATGGCGGCCATATCTTCAATGCTCACCCTGCTGTTTTTCTCCAAGATTTCAAGAATAATATTTTTTGTGTTTTCCATAGCCATCACCTTTCATATTTTTGTTAAATAATTATACTACACAGTCAAATTAAAGTCAATTAAAGAGAAAATAATTCTTTCACCATTTGACATCTTTCCTTTTAAGTGGTACTATCTATATAACTTATAAAACTCAGGGAGGTAAAAATATGTTCAAAGCAGATTACCATATGCACACAAACTTTTCAATAGACAGCGATGCCCCAATGGAGGATATGATAAATTCAGCAATAAATAAAGGTATGACTGAAATAGCCATTACAGACCATGTGGATTTCGACACAAAATATTATCCTGTTCCCGACTACACAGACTATATACCTTTTTTCAATAATTTAAAAGAAAAATATAAGGATAAGATTGAAATTACACTTGGAGTTGAAATAGGACTTGAGAACAAATGGAGCAAAGCCATAAACAAATTCGCATCATCCTATGATTTTGACTTTATAATAGGCTCCTCTCACGCAACACAGACCCTTGACCTGTATTTTGACCGGAAAGAATATTTCGCCCCAAAAACAAAAAAGGAAGCCTACACAATTTACTTTGAAGAAATGATAAAAAATATTGAAGCCTGCCCCAAATTCAATGTTTACGGACATATGGACTTTGTAAGCAGATACGGTATGTATGATGACAACAGCCTTGAATACAAAGACTACGCCGACTTAATAGATACAGCACTAAAACTGCTTATAGAAAAAAACAAGGGCATTGAAGTAAATACATCAGGTTTCAGATACGGCATAAACAACACATACCCCTCCCTTACAATACTTAAAAGATATAAGGAACTGGGAGGAGAAATAATAACAGCAGGCTCTGACAGCCATAAACCGGAAGACGTTGCAGACCATATAGACTATGCCTATTCCCTTATAAAGGAAGCAGGCTTTAAATATATTACCACTTTCAGAAAACAACAGCCTCAGTTTATAAAAATAAAATAAGTTTAAACATCGTTAAATTTGATGTCTAAACTTATT
>CAZGIC010000093.1:0-8725 GCA_964526435.1 uncultured Lachnospiraceae bacterium
CAGTTCATAGGAGCAGGTGCTGAACCTAAATCTCTCATTAACTGTACTCTTGCCTTTGCTATATAGGCTGCTTTACCGAAGTGTTCAGTGTATACAACTCCGTGATAGCTTTCATCAGGTGTTGTCATTTCAGGGAATTTGCCGCTTGCTGCCCAGTCAAAGTTACCGCTGTCAATGATTACACCGCCAAGGGATACAGCGTGACCGTCCATATATTTTGATGTTGAGTGTATAACAATATCAGCACCATATTCAATTGGTCTGCAAAGAATAGGTGTAGGGAATGTGTTGTCTATAATAAGAGGAATGTTGTTGTTGTGAGCAAGGGCTGCAAATTTTTCAATATCAAGTACCTTTAAAGCAGGATTTGCAAGAGTTTCGCCAAACACAATCTTTGTTTCAGGTCTTATAAGCTTCTGAAGTTCTTCAAGACTTAAATCAGGGTCAACAAATGTTACATCTATGCCGAATTTCTTTAATGTAACAGAAAGAAGATTAAATGTGCCTCCGTAAATTGTAGTTGAGCTTATAATATGATCGCCTGCATGGCAGATATTCATAATTGCAATAAGTGCAGCTGCCTGTCCTGCAGAAGTGAGCATTGCTCCAACTCCGCCCTCAAGGTCAGCGATTTTCTTTTCAACGGCATCTGCTGTAGGGTTAGCTAATCTTGTGTAGAAAAAGCCGTCTGTTTTTAAATCAAATAAATCTCCCATTGTTTGCGTAGATTCGTATTTATATGTTGTGCTTTGTACAATTGGGACTACTCTTGGCTCTCCGTCCTTTGGAGTGTAGCCTGACTGAATACACTTAGTTTCGATTTTCATTTTATTACCTCCGTTTACTCAAAGTGCAATTTACATTTATAGTAACATAATATTGGATATTTTGCAATATTCAATATTATTTTCCATATTGAATTGACGTTTATATATAAGAAATTGTATAAAAAGTTTCAAACTGCAGGATATTAAAAATTATTGTATCTTTTTAATTATAACAGTCGTTTTAAAACAGCGAAAATCAAAACAATTACAAATATGATTTCAACAACAGTTGTTGGATTTTCAAGAAGTCTGACAGCTGTATATATAAAAATATTTGAAGAAATGTGAAGATTATCATCTGTTTCGTCAAGTATTGAAGCAGGTTCAATTGTTTTTGATGTTGTTATTTCTGTCTGCTCTCCGGCAGATAAATGTTCATTAGGATTTACGCTTCCTGTAAGAGGCAAATATTTTCCGAATACAGATTCAAAACTTGTGTAGCCGTCGGTATAAGTGTTACTGTCATTTTTAATAAGTTCAATTGTTTTTTCATAAGTATATATATTGCCGTTTGCCTCCGGATAATCCTGAGTGTCCCATATATGATCAGATGAAATTTCGCTGTCTGTAAGATTGTAATAATTATATTTTAAGTAATCAATGCCATTATAGCTTACCGGATCATCCCACGTTATGTCTATGTGATAATAATCATTGTCAAGCTTAATTAAATTCCAGGCATGACCAATACCTCTGCTCGTGCCTGAAATTTTAATGTTTTCTATACCGCAAAGGTCAAAAAGTATTTTTGCGGCAGATGCATAACCGTCACACACTGCCTTTCCTTCAACTAAGGCTCCGTAGGCTGTGTAATAAATAGGGTCATTGTTTGTTTCATAATCTGAGGCATATCTGCAGTTGTTTATAATATAGTTATGAATAATAAATACTTTCATATATGGGGGCATATTGCGTGCCACATTTGAGGCAATAACTTCGCATGCCTTCTGCTCAAGTTCTCTTTTCATTGAATTGAGGGTTTCAGAGTCAAAGTCATATTCAAAATCTATTATATAATAACTGTATCCGCCAAGTTTTGTGTTAAGGGCAGATATGCTGTTTCCTCTGTAGCCCATAAATGCAAGAGGGCAGGTTTCCGAAACATTTGAAATATATTCATTGACTGTTGACATATCCGGGGCTAAATTAAGGGTTGTAATGCACAGCTGTTCCCTGCTGTAAAGCAGTGCCCTTGTTATTAATGAAATCATATCATCGGTGCTTTCTGTAAAATATATGTCTTCAAGGGGAATATCGGTGTTGTCATAATTAATATTTATGACAGATGAATATGAATTGCTGCTGCCGCTGTATCCTTTATAATAGAGTATAAGTCTTGGATCACAGTCAAAGGCATCTTTCAATATCTGCTCAATATTTCCGCTGTCCGCCCGTATTTCGGAACTGAAGTTCTTTATATCTGAAGCTATTTCGTATGGGTCGTATCCGTAAACAGTAAGTGAAAAAGCATATATTGCCAATATTGTTATAAAAAATGAAATGAATTTTTTCATTAAATCTCCTTATTGAAACATAGGTGTTGATAAATATCGTTCTCCTGTATCTGTTAAGAATGCAACTATTGTTTTGCCTTTGTTTTCATCTTTTTGTGCCAGCTCTATAGCTGCCTGAAGGCATGCACCTGATGATATGCCTACAAGTATGCCTTCAGTACGGGCAAACTCCTTTCCCCGTGAAAAAGCATCTTCATCTGTAACTGTGAAAACTTTGTCGCATATTGTTCTGTCATATGTGTCAGGTATGAAATTGGCACCGATTCCCTGTATTTTGTGAGGACCTGCCACACCTTTTGTAATAAGGGGTGAAGAAAAGGGTTCTACACCGTAAACTTCAATGTTTTTATTCTGTTCCTTAAGATATTTTCCTGTTCCGCTGACTGTACCCCCTGTGCCGATAGTGGCAACAAATATATCAATTTTTCCCTCTGTATCTCTCCATATTTCAGGACCTGTTGTT
Organism: uncultured Lachnospiraceae bacterium; assembly: GCA_964526435.1. Lineage (GTDB taxonomy): Bacteria > Bacillota > Clostridia > Lachnospirales > CAG-274 > Gallispira. Next base: position 2,805 of record CAZGIC010000093.1, read on the forward strand.
TCATAATGGGCTTTTGGATTTGCAGGGTTTTCAAACTGTCCCGGAACAAATGAGTTTGGTATTTCTTTTGAAAGTTCTTCTGCTTTTTCTACTGCACCTGCCATACCTTTTGAACCTTCAGTGAGAACAAGTTCTGCTCCGAAAGCCTTTAAAAGATTTTGCCTTTCAACACTCATTGTATCAGGCATTGTAAGTATGGCTCTGTAGCCTCTTGCAACAGCAACTGCTGCAAGACCTATACCTGTGTTTCCGCTTGTTGGTTCAATAATTGTTGCTCCCTTTTTTAATATGCCTTTTTCTTCTGCATCTTTTATCATTGAAAGGGCAATTCTGTCTTTGGCACTGCCTGCAGGATTAAAACATTCAAGCTTTACAAGAAGTCTGGCTTTCAGATCATATTTTTCTTCTATGTGTACAGCTTCCATAATAGGTGTGTTTCCAACCATTTCTGTTAAATCTCTATATATCATATTTAAAACCTCCTGTTTATTATTAGTTAATTATCTCATTTTTTTTATTGAATTACAAGAGGTGAGTGGAATTATTAATAAAAAATGCTGTAATTATTTAATTTAATAATGTAATAACATTTAATTTGTTATTGTAAATTTTTTTATATAAATACATAATCCTTGATTATTTTTGGCTGTTGTTGTATAATAAAGTGAATTATTGTGTAATGTGAGGGCTTGAAATGGACTTTATCAGAAGTAAGGATTTAAAATATGAATATGTAAGATATAATGATGAGAATGACACAAAAGAAGTCATAGAGGCTCTCAAGGGAGTAGATATTACTGTAAAAAAAGGCGAGTTTGTGACAATTCTCGGACATAACGGGTCAGGAAAATCTACTTTTGCAAAGCTTGTAAACGGACTTAACATGCTTACAGGCGGTACTCTTTATGTAAAGGATTTTGATGCAGCTAAGGAAGAAAATATTTGGGATATAAGAAAAAGTGTAGGAATGGTTTTTCAAAATCCCGATAATCAGATAATAGCTACCGTTGTGGAGGAAGATGTTGCCTTTGGTCCTGAAAACATAGGAATGGATCCAAAGGACATTGTCAGAAATGTTGATATTGCTTTAAAGGCTGTAAGTATGGAGGAATTCAGAAAGGCGGCTCCTGCATACCTTTCAGGGGGACAGAAACAGAGAGTTGCCATAGCGGGAATACTTGCTATGAAACCAGAGTGTATCATACTTGATGAGCCTACGGCAATGCTTGACCCTCTCGGCAGAAAAGAGGTAATGGAAACAATAACAAGGCTCAACAAAGAAGAGGGTATTACTATTGTGCTTATTACTCATTACATGGAAGAGGCTGCTCTTTCAGACAGAATAATAATAATAAATGACGGAGAAATAGCAGGAGAGGGAAGCCCCAGAGATATATTTAAAAATGTAGAGAAAATGAAAAGTCTTCATTTGGATGTGCCTCAGATAACAGAGCTTTCATATCTTATAAACAAGGAAAACAAAAATTTCCCCGGAGATCTGCTTACAATAGGGGAATTTGTTGAAAAAGCTCATGAAATCGGCTTTAATGACGGATTCAGCTATGTAAAAAAAGAAAAAAATGTAAAAGCAGAAACAGAGCCTATACTTGAGGTCAAAAATCTTACACATATATATGGTGAGGAAACCGCTTTTGAAAGAGTTGCCCTTAAAAATGTAAGCCTTACTATAAACAGAGGTGAGTTTATAGGTCTTATAGGGCATACAGGGTCCGGAAAGTCAACTCTTATACAGCATCTTAATGCTCTTGTAAAGGGAAATGAAGGCGGGGTGTATTTCAAGGGGGTTGATATAAATTCGGATAAAAGTAAACTTAAGGAAATAAGACAGAAAATTGGTCTTGTATTTCAGTATCCTGAGCATCAGATATTTGAAAGTACAATATATGACGAAGTTGCTTTTGGTCCTAAAAACTGCGGACTTGAGGGCGAAGAACTGGACAAGAGAATTAAAGAGGCTCTTGCCTTTGTAGGCATGGGAGAGGAGTTTTACAAAAAATCTCCCTTTGACTTGTCGGGAGGACAGAAGAGAAGGGTGGCAATAGCAAGCATACTTGCTATGAAGCCTGAAGTACTTGTACTGGATGAGCCTATGGCAGGTCTTGACCCTTATGGCAGAGATGAAATTCTTGGGAATATAAAGAAAATGCACGATGAACTTGGCATAACTATTATATTGGTGTCCCATTCAATGGAGGACATAGCAAATATTGCTGACAGAATAATTGTTATGAACAGGGGAAGTGCTGCAATGTTTGATACTGTTGACAATGTGTTTGCAAGGGCAGATGAACTTACAGATATGGGACTTAATGCCCCTCAGATGACTCTGCTTTTTACAAGGCTCAGAAAGATGGGGCTTGATGTGCCTGCAAACATATATAATGTAAAGGAAGGGGCAGAAATTATGATTTCTGCTTTAAGGAAGTAAGTATGAATCTGACAATAGGACAATATTACCCTTGCGATTCAGTTATACACAGACTTGATGCGAGAACAAAAATTATGGTCACACTTATATATATTGTGGCTATATTCTGTGCAAAGGGTATTGTGGGTTATATATTAAGTGCAGCTATGCTTATAGCTGCTGTTAAGCTTTGCAGGGTGCCTTTTAAAATGATGCTTGGAGGGCTTAAAAGCATTATAGCCATTATTATATTTACTGTTGTGCTTAATATGTTTTTTATAAGAACGGGTAATGAAATTGTAGATTTTGGAATAATACACATAACTACTGACGGTATTATAGTGTCTGTAAGATTATGTATCAGGCTTGTTATGCTTATAATGGGGTCTTCTGTACTTACTCTTGTTACATCACCTATTGCATTGACAGAGGGGATTGAAAGTCTTTTAAAGCCTTTTAAGAAAATTGGTGTCCCTGCCCATGAAATTGCAATGATGATGTCTATTGCCCTGAGGTTTATACCGACCCTTATAGATGAGCTTGACAAAATAAAAAAGGCACAGATGGCAAGAGGTGCTGATTTTGACACAGGGGGACTTGTGGCAAAGGCTAAGTCTATGATACCCCTTCTTGTACCTCTTTTCATATCTGCATTCAGAAGAGCCGATGAGCTTGCAATGGCAATGGAAGCAAGGTGTTACAGGGGAGATGTGAACAGAACAAAAATGAAGAAGCTTGAATATGGAAGAAATGATTATATTACCTATGGTATAGTAATCGGAACTACAGTTCTTATAATATTGTCAAGAATATTTTTAGGAGTTTAAAATATGAAGGTTTTACTTACTGTTGCCTATGATGGCAGCGGATATTACGGCTGGCAGGTACAGAATGATTTTGTTACGGTACAGCAGAAGCTTGAAGAGGCTTTATCAGCACTTTTGAATAAAAAGGTAAGTGTGAGAGGTGCTTCCCGTACAGACACAGGTGTACATGCTATGGCACAGGGTGCTGTGTTTAATGAGGAAATGACAATACCTGTCAATAAGCTTCCTTATGCTATAAATTCTTTTCTGCCTGATGACATAGTTGTGACAGGGGCAAGGGAAGTTAGTGAGGAATTCCACCCTCAGTACAGCGTTATAGACAAAACTTACGAATATAAAATATTAAACAGTGAATTTAAAAATCCAAAGCTTGTAAGATATACGGAATTTATAAGAGGGAATATTGATGTTGACAAAATGAAGGAAGCCTGTAAGTATTTTATAGGTGAACATAATTTTAAGGCTTTCTGTGCAAGCGGATCTACGGCAAAGACCACTGTAAGGACAATTTACAGCCTTGATGTTGAAAGGGAAAATAATATTATATGTATAAGAGTTAAGGGTAACGGCTTTTTATACAATATGGTAAGGATAATTGCAGGAACACTGGTTTATGTTGGTATAGGTAAAATAAAACCTGAAGAAATAGCTGAAATTATAAAGTCAGAGGACAGAACAAAGGCAGGAAAAACTCTTGGTCCCAATGGCTTGACATTAATGGAGGTACACTATGAAGAATAACAAAAGAAGAGAGAAGATTAAGAAAAAAAGTAACAAAGTTGTTTTCATATTTTTGATATTCCTTGTTATAATAGCTGTTGTTGTAACATTTATGGTTTACAGAATGGTTTCAACTAATATGGGCATAAAAGACAGTGTTATTGTTGAAATACCTCAGGGTTCAACTGTAAACGATATTGCTGAAATACTTGAGGAAAATGGTGTTGTAGACAGTGCGGAACATTTTATTTTCCTGTGCAAGACTAAAGAAGAAGGATCACTTTTTAAGTATGGGACATATGAATTTACCCCGGACGATGATTTTTACACAATTACGGAAAAGCTTAACAATGGTGATTCTATAGATACCTCAATACATATAACTGTAAAAGAAGGTATGTGGCTAAGTGAGATAGCTGGAGTTCTGGCAGAAGCAGGACTTTGTGATGTTGACGAATTTATGGCTGCGGCAGACAGCAGGGATTATGACTATGATTTTATTGATGACATTCCTGAAAGGGAAAATCTTCTTGAAGGATATTTGTATCCCGAAACATATCATATCCAGCCGGGTACCTCAGCCTATGATATTGTAGATATGATGCTTGCTCAGTTTGATAAGGTATGTACTGAAAATGATATTTATAACAAGGCAGAAGAGGCAGGTATGAGCCTTGACGATATTGTTATAATAGCTTCACTTATAGAATCAGAGGTCAAGGTCGAAGATGAAAGAGAACTTGTTTCTTCTGTTATATACAACAGACTTGATCAGAATATGAAGTTACAGATAGACGCTTCTGTTATATATTCACTGGGCGAGAGAGTATCAAGGGTATATTACTCAGACCTTGAAAATGAAAATGAGCACAATACTTATTATGTAACAGGACTGCCTGTGGGACCTATTTGTTCGCCGAGAGCAGCATCTCTTGTGGCTGCGGCAGAACCTGCCGATACAGATTATATCTATTATGTTGTAGAGGATCAGGAAACGGGAAAGCATTATTTTACTGCTGATTATGATGATTTTCTTACTGCAAGTGAAAAATATAAAAGTACACTCGATAATTAGGAGAGTAAAAAATGAGTTTAGTTGAGGATTACATTTCGGAATATTTAAACAATATGCTTACAGACTGTGACGGAGAGCTTGGAGAGCTTCAAAGAAAGTCCTATAAGGAGGGGATGCCAATAATACCAAAGGATGTTGTTAAACTTTTGGGATTTGTTATAGGTATAAAAAAGCCGAAGGCAATACTTGAAATAGGAATGGCTGTAGGATTTTCATCAAGTTATATGGCACAGTTCCTTCCGGAGGATGGGTATATCAAGACAATTGACAGATACCCTATGATGATAGAAAGGGCGAAAGAAAATTTCAAAAAGTTTGGTCTTGAAGATAAAATCACTATTATCGAAGGAGATGCAAATGAGGTTTTGAAAGGTCTTGATGAAAAATTTGATTTTGTGTTTATGGATGCGGCTAAAGGACAGTATATAAATATATTACCCGATATTTTAAGGCTTACGAAAAAGGGCGGTATTATTATGGCTGACGATATTTTTCAGGATGGCAGGGTGGCAATGGATCGTTATTCAATACCGAGAAGGCAGAGAACCATACAAAAAAGGTTAAATGAATTTTTGTATGAAATAACACATAATGATAAGCTTAGAACGACGCTCCTTACTGTTGGGGACGGTGTGGCTCTTATTGAAAAGTTAGAAGATTAGGCAGTTGTGTGAGGAGTTGAAATCACTCTGTCAAACCTAAAAGGTTTGATAACTTTAGATAAGGGAGCCAATGGCGAGCAATGCTCGCCTCTGCAAATGGTTGGGATGCAAGATTGCTTGTGCGGTCAATTGTAATTCAGATGAGTTGTTTTTTTAGAAACAAAAGACGGGGGAATGAAATGAGTAAAACATTGAAACATGCACTTTGG
>CAZGIC010000094.1:0-1062 GCA_964526435.1 uncultured Lachnospiraceae bacterium
TCATTGCATCATTATCCACATCATTAATAAAGAAAAGATTTTCCTTAAACTCATCTGTCAAAACGCACAGCGGATTATTCTTAAGTTCATCTGAAAGTTCTGAATATGCCGCCTCATTAAATGAAACAAACTTATATTCATTTGTAAGTTCTGCACTTATGTCAGGTCTTAATATAAAGTTGATAAATTTTTCAGCAGCCTCTTTATGCTCTGTTCCCTTTAAAATTACAAAATTATCAAGAGAAAGAGATTTAGGTTCTCCATCCATTACAATTTCAAGATTAGGATTTTCCTGCATAGCCTGTAATGCTTCTCCTCCATACATATATGCAACAGCAGCTTCTCCCCTTGCCATTGAATCCCTTGCATTTGTTGAATCAGCATATGCCTTTACATTTTCATTGATACTTAATAAGAATTCTTTACCCTTTTCAATATCCTCCGGATCATTTGACGTAGGGTCAAGACCTGCACCTAACATACCCATACCAATATTTCCCTGAGGATCATCTGTCATAATAATATTGTCCTTAAGCTTTTCATTTGTCAGATCAGCCATCGTATGTATTTCTACTCCAAGTTCTTCAAGTTTTACCTTATCTGCAATCCATACACATATTGTTCCCATATAAGGTACTGTATACTCATTCCCCTTATCATAATCCAGGTCCAGATAAGCCTCATCAAGGTTTTCAAAGTTCGGTATATTATCTTTGTTAAGAGGTTCAAGCAAATCATTCTCTTTAAGTGAATTTATATAAAAATTTGACGGAACAGCTATATCATATTCACCGTTATTACCTGCAAGTAACTTTGCCAAAAGTTCATCATTTGATGAAAATATTGATTCTACAACCTTTATTCCTGTTTCTTCTTCAAATTTATCAAGAACTTCAGGCTTCATATATTCAGCCCAGTTATATAAATATAATACCTCTGTTTCCCCTGAACTGCTGCTTCCGCTGCATCCTGCCAGCAAACTGCTTATCAGAGTAAAGATAATAACTTTGAACATTATTTTTTTCATTATAAAATCCTCCTGTTTTGTCGATTTAATTTTTT
>CAZGIC010000094.1:1162-8362 GCA_964526435.1 uncultured Lachnospiraceae bacterium
TTAATTGAAACACTAATAACATAATTTCATATTTTTATGAAATCAGTTATTTATATGTTACTTATTCCATAGCATTTTTCCATTAATATATGTAGCTATAACATTTGCCTTATATAAATCTGATTTATCAATACTTAACACATCCCTGTCCAAAACTGCAAAATCCGCATACTTACCGGCTTCTATTGAACCTTTTGTATTTTCCAGCCTGTTTTGATATGCACCATTTATTGTCAGAACTTTCAGTGCTGTTTCAACATCCAGTCTTTCCTCCTGACCAAGAACTTCCATATCCTTTTTTCCGCCTTCCTGTCTGTTTACCATATTGTGAAGGCTGGTTATTGTTCTCGGCGGTACAGTTACAGGAAAATCACTTGCCTGACTTGCAATTATGCCTTCGTCAATAATTGACTTCATAGGATATTCTTTTTCAGCTCTTTCCACTCCAAGATAAGGAACTTCAAGTTCATTAAAATAATTTGGATTTTTAGTATGCCAGTAAGGATTTGTTACAGCAACACATTTAAGCTCAGCCATTTTTTCAAGTTGTTCTTTCTGTGCAATTTGTATATGTGTAATTGCATTTCTGTAGTCCTTATCTCTTGCGTCTGTTTCATCGATTGCATCAAGAATAATGTCAAGTGCCCTGTCACCGATAGTATGAACATGAACATTAAAGCCTTTTTCAATAGAAAGTTTCACCAGTTTTTTGGTAAGTTCCGGACTCATCATAGGTTCTCCATAATCTCCAGGAGCGTCTGCATATTCATCTCTCAGATAAGCTGTATGACCTTCAACTACACCATCCATAAAGAGCTTTATGGTATTAAATCTGAAATGGTCACAATTATATTTTTCTCTTATTTTCTCAGCTTCACTAAAAGCAAATTCAATATCATCATCAGCTTCTATTGTATAAGCCGCATTAAATATAATTTTCATCTTATTTTCTTTTGCCAGCTCATAATATGCCTGTGCTCTTAAAGCATAATCCTTACGTTTATCAAACATTGGTTCAAAAGCTATTGAAATACCGTTAGAAAGTGCAATATCCTGATAATACAAAATAGCTTTCTTATACTCTTCAACACCATAGTCCGGAATAAAAGATTTAAACAATACCCCAGCCGCTTCTTTCAGCCAGCCTGTAGGCTTTCCGTCATCATATTTTACAATGACGCCGTTTTCTACATCAGGTGTATTTTCATCAAGTCCGATAGCTTCCATTGCCTTACTGTTCAAAAGATATGAATGTGCGTCACTGCCTGTCAAAATAACAGGTCTGTCATTTACAACTTCATCTATAATTTCTGCCCTGGGTCCTATTTCATCAAAACAGCCGTTTTCATAGCCAACCCCTATAATCATTTTGTTATCTTTATGTTTTTGGGCAAAATCATAAATTGCCTTCTGATACTCTTCAACACTTTTCAGCCCATTAAGATTAACTCCAAAAATAAGATCTGTAACACTTGATACATGGGCATGTCCTTCTGTCATTGCCGGAATTATAAGACCGTCATACTTTATAATTTCCGTAGTTTCGCAGGCATAATTCTCAATTTCTTTTATTGTACCTACTGCTGCAATTTTTTCTCCTTTTACTGCAACGGCTTCAGCTAAAGAATTATTGCTGTCACAGGTAAATATTTTTCCTTCTATAATATAATCAGCCGTCATAACAATCCTCCTCTATTTTCTATGTTTTGCAATAATACTGCTTATTAAATGTCCCGCAGCATAAAACAATACAATTCCCACTATCATTAATGTAGAAAGCACATAAACATCTGTAGTTATTTTTCCTCTGACCATGCCATAAACTTTAATAGGAAATGTAATCTGACCTGCACCTGCCACAAAATAACTTATTATTACATCATCAATAGACAATGTTATTGACAGAAAAGCACCTGAAATTATGCCCGGAATAAGCATAGGTATGGTAACTCTTCTCAGTGTTCTCCACTGATTAGCCCCCAGATCCATAGCAGCTTCCTCTATAGAACTGTCAAAATTCGCAATTCTGGATCTAAGGGTTATTATTACAAAAGGCAGACAAAATGTTACATGGGCAAATACCAGTGTTGCAAAGCCCATTTTAAATCCCATTTTGCTAAAAGCAGCAAGGGAGGCAAGTCCTATAACCAGTTCAGGTATTACAACGGGTATGTAGAGTAAATTATTTATAAATTTCTTTAGTTTAAACTCATATCTGTACATTCCAATAGTTGCCAGAGTTCCAAGCCCTACAGAAATAACCATACTTACAAGAGCAAGTTTTACAGACAGCCAGAAACTGTCTACAAGACTGCCTCCTTTAAACAGTTCAAAATACCATTTTAATGTAAATCCCTGAAAAGCTACATTGTTATCTCTTACATTAAGGGAATATAAGATAATAACAAATATAGGCATATATAAAAATAAATAAATTAAAGCAATAAACAAATAGGAGAAAAATCCCATTTTCTTTTTTTCTTTTCTTTTTGTAAAAGAATTTGTCATCATACACACCTCCTATGCAAGATCATCAAGATTACCAACTTTGGAGTAAAATTTCAAAACTACAAGTGTGAATATAATCAGAAATACTGAAAATGACGCTCCCAGAGGCCAGTTTCTTGCAACAAGGAACTGATTCTGTATAAGATTGCCCAGATATGTTGAACTGCCTCCGCCCATTACATCTGCAACAAAGAAAGCTCCAAGACTAGGTATAAATACCTGAATCGTTCCTGCAAATATACCAGGCAGTGTAAGAGGAAATATTACTCTTATAAATGTACGGAACTTTTTTGCACCCAGGTCATTTGCCGCTTCTATAAGTGAATTATCAAGCTTTGATATTGATACCTGCAAAGGTAAAACCATAAAAGGAAAAAAAGTATAAACCATACCAAATACAACAGCCCCATCTGTATACATCATTTTAATAGGTGAATCAATAACGCCAAGGCTGATAAGGGCAGAATTTATAAAACCGGAATCTCTCAAAATATTAGCCCACCCGTTAAGCCTTATAAGTCCGTTTACCCAGAATGGAAGCATAATAAGCAATATCAGAAAACTTCTCTGTTTCTCAGGTATCTTACATAACAGATATGCAAAGGGGTATGATATTAAAAGACAAATAATACTGACTTCCAATGCCATTACAACAGACTTACCCGATACCTTTAAATACAAAGGATTAAATATATCTTTATAGTTGTCAAGAGTTGTAATCATTTCAACTCCTCCATAAGCACCCTTTGTCATAAAACTCATAAACACAACATATACCATTGGTATAAGCAGAAACATAAACAGCCATATTGCAGTAGGTCCAACCATACATAATATAATAAGCCGATTGCGTCTTTTATTTTCCATACAACCCCTCCTACTTTAATACAGCGTCTTCTATTACATTGTATATAGAGTCAGCCTCCGTATGCATAATAACAGCCTTGTTATCTAGCCAGTACAAATACACGCTTTCCCCTGGCTCATAAAGTTTTTCATCAGGATGGGTATTTACCTTTATAATGTTTCCGTCAGGCAATTCAACCATACTTTTTACAACTGAACCTGCATATATGTGCTCCTTAACAATTCCTGTAAGAAAAAATCCATCAACAGGAGTATCACTTACCTTTACATTTTCAGGCCTTACACATACATAAACCATTTCTTCATTATCAAAGCCGTCACAATTACAAACTGCTCTTCCTGTTTCAAATATAATTTCTGACTTACCTGGAGTTGTTTTGTCTATGTACCCTTCCATAATATTGGATTCACCAATAAAATCAGCTACAAAACGACTTTTTGGCTTTTCATAAATTTCCTTTGCATCACCGATTTGTTCAAATCTTCCCGCATTCATTATTACAATTCTGTCACTCATTGTAAGAGCTTCTTCCTGATCATGCGTTACATACACAAATGTAATGCCAAGCTTTTGCTGCAAATGCTTAAGCTCAACCTGCATCTGCTTTCTGAGCTTTAAATCAAGGGCACCCAGGGGTTCATCCAGAAGCAAAACCTTCGGATTGTTCACAAGAGCTCTTGCAATGGCAACTCTCTGTTTCTGACCACCTGACATCTGTGAAGTTCTCCTGTTCCCAAAACCATCAAGCTGTACCAGTTCAAGCATTTCATTTACTCTTTTTTTAATTTCTTTTTTATCCATTCTCTTTTCAACAAGTCCAAATGCCACATTGTCAAACACATTCATATGGGGAAACAATGCATAGCTTTGAAAAACTGTATTGACATTTCTGTCATAGGGTGCCTTGTCTGTCACATTTTCACCCTCTAAATAAACCTCGCCTTCTGTAGCTGATTCAAAACCTGCTATAATTCTCAATATAGTAGTTTTGCCGCATCCTGAAGAGCCAAGCAGCGTCAAAAATTCACTTTCATATATGTCCAGATTAATGGGCTCCAAAACCTGATTATCTCCAAAATACTTTGTTATATTTTTTAATTGAATAATAGGTTTCTTTTTTTCCATCTATGTGCCTCCTAACTATTTTCTACAATATCTTTTCTCCGCGTTCACCTGTACGGATTCTCATTACATCATCAATATCAGAGATGAACACTTTACCATCACCTACATGCCCTGTAGCCACCTTTTCAACAATTGCCTGTAAAATTTCTTCAAGGTCTTCATCAAGAACAACTGTCATTACATAAAGTTTTGGCATAAGATTTATTTCTGTACCCAATTTTTTTAATTCATCATTGTTTCCTTTCTGATTTCCGCATCCCATAGCTGATATTACTGTCATACCGGTGTAATCATTTATACTCAAAATTTCTTTAAGCGTCTCAAGTTTTTCAGGTCTGATAACAAGCTCAATTTTCTTCATAATATATTCCTCCTTTAAAATAAATATATAAAAATAAAGACAACAAGGCATATATGACCCCATCATCTTAGTTCAATTTATATTAACAGTAAACAGCCCCACTGTCAATAACTTAATTCATATATTTTAAATATATTCCTTTACTAGAAAAAAGCAAAGTAACCTATGTGGTCATCTTTGCCTTTATTTTTAAATAAGTATGATATTTTCATTATGCCGGTGTCAATAATTAATTTGTATTTTTACTTCTTTGTTTTCCCTGTATTTATACCTATAATTTAAAATATATATTTAAATTTTCTTTTGCATATATAACACCAGTTTTGCACTGTTGTTTTGATTTTATAACTATGTATAACTGTATTAAATCATTATAAAAAATCTGCCCCACATATAATCATTGTGAGGCAATAATTTTTTTACTGCCTTACGCCGGTTCAAATGTTATATCCTCAGAACTGCCAAGTTCATCAAAAACAGCTAAATCAGAAGTAACCATTCCCATTGAAATCACTTCCATAGTAAGGTTAGGTCTATCTGTCTGTGCATAAAATATTGCAACCGTATTATTTTCAGGGCAATAAGTAATATCTCCGTTTTCAAAATTCAGCTTGCCTTCCGTACTGCTTTCAATTTCATCTTCAATACCGCCATAATATTCTCTGCCGCCGTATCCTGCCATAGATATTGTCACAGGAAGCATTTCCATAAACTGCTCTGCTTCCGGAGTATTGTTAAGGTATCCTGTAAGAGTATAGTCACCTATTATTATATTAATAGCTGTCTGTTCTTCCCTGTCCTCACTGCTTAAATTTAATCCCTGTATCCAGTCAGCAACATCACTTTCAACACTTACTATATTTCCGTTTACAATATCCTCTGATTCAATAGCAATTCCGTTTGTATTTACATTTGCTCCCGTTGCATTTTCTTCAATAACTTCAAAACTGCTTCCGGCACCATATCCGTTATGTGTGCAAAATGGAATTATTGTCTTTCCTGAAAGATCATACTCTTCAATGAATGTTAAAATAACATTCGGCACAGTCATTGACCATACAGGATAACCAATAAATATAGTATCGTACTTCTCAATATTCTCAACATTGTTTTTTATAAGAGGTCTTGCACTTGCTCCCCTCTCAGTTCTTGCTTCTTCAATCACAGTTTCAAAATCATCTGAATACAGCTCTTCCGTTTCAATTCTAAACAAATCACCGCCAACATTTTCCTGTATCATTTTTGCAGCAATTTCTGTAGTGCCGTATTTCTGTCCATCTTCAATATAGATGCTGGCTGAAGTTGATGCATCTACATCTTCATCATAGTCAACACTTCCCCAAAGCGAAAAATAAGCAATAAGTATATTTGAATTGCTTGTGCTGTTGCTGTAGGAGCTTATTTCATTTAAATTTTCAGCATCATCAGTTGTATTACCTGATTCACCGCTTATTGTTATAATTTGTTCACTGCCATCCCAGCTTACATCAAAGCCAAAACTCTCTGATATAAACCTTACAGGCAAAAACGTTCTTCCATTTAATATTACAGGCGGCGTATCAAGCACCTCTGCATTATCATTTAATACAGCATTTGTACTGTCAATTGTAAGTATTATAGTATCATCATTATAATTTAATGTTATTATTCCCTGTTCGCTGTCCCAGTTTACACTTCCGCCCATTTCCTCTATTATCGCTCTGATTGGAACAAGAGTTCTTCCGTCGATTATAACCGGAGCTGTATCCGTCCCCTCATCAATTTCTTTCTCATCACCATTTACTGTCATAATCGGATTTCCTATCTGTAGTACAATTGATACATTTTCATTTGTATCAGCTACACAGCTTACACTTATCGATACTGCCAGTACAGCACATATCATAAAAATACATAAAACAGCTTTTTTCATTAAACCACCTCCTGTTTATTATGACACTGCATAAATAACAGAATTCTTATCAAAATCATCAAAATTTTCAATTTTGTTGTTAAGACATTCCAAAGAATGCTGTATATCATCCAGCTTGTCTGCAAGGTTTTTACTATATTTTATAAGCACATTTCTGCGTATCTCTTTTGCTGATTCACCCATACGGCAAAGTTCTATATACTCTTTAACCAGCTCCAGGGGTATATTAAGTTCCCTCATTGCAATAACCATTTCAAGCTTTTTACAATCACTGTCCTTATAATTTCTTATGCCATTTTTATCTCTTTCTATATTAGTCAATATTTTAATCTTTTCATAATACCGCAAAGTTGTCTGAGATATATTATATTTCTTGCTTATCTGAGATATTGTCATATTGTTTTCTCCTTTCCTTAATACTATTTA
>CAZGIC010000095.1:0-6719 GCA_964526435.1 uncultured Lachnospiraceae bacterium
ATAGACGGTTTAATCTGCCGTCTATTTTAGTGTATATATAAATTCAAAGGAGAAAATTAATTATGAAACTGGGTATTGTTGGTTTACCGAATGTAGGAAAAAGCACATTGTTTAATTCACTTGCAGGGGGTGGTGCAGAGTCTGCAAATTATCCCTTCTGTACAATTGACCCTAATGTGGGAATAGTGCCTGTGCCGGATAAAAGGCTTGATGTTCTTGCGGATATGTATAATACAAAGAAGGTAACTCCTGCTGTTATTGAGTTTGTGGATATAGCCGGACTTGTTAAAGGGGCAAGCCAGGGAGAAGGTCTTGGAAATAAGTTCCTTTCACATATAAGAGAAGTTGACGCTATTGTACATGTTGTAAGATGTTTTGAAGACGGTAATATTGTGCATGTTGATGCAAAGGTTGACCCTGTAAGGGATATTGAAACTATAAATCTTGAACTTGTACTTGCCGATCTTGAAGTTGTTGACAAGAGGATAGGAAAGACACAGAAACAGGCAATGAATGACAAATCTCTTGCAAAGGAAGTTGCTGTGTTAAAGAAGATAAAGGAAGTACTTGAAGAAGGCAAAAATGCAAGAAGTATTGAATTTGACAATGAAGATGATACAGCTTTTGCTGACAGTCTTAATCTTTTGAGCCGTAAGCCTGTATTATATGCTGCAAATGTTTCCGAGGACGATCTGGCAGATGACGGTGAAAGCAATCCTCATGTAAAAGCTGTAAGAGAACTTGCAAAGGAAGAAGGCTCCGGAGTATTTGTTGTGTGTGCAAAAATTGAAGAGGAAATTGCAGAACTTGATAATGATGAAAAACAGGAATTTTTAGCTGCACTGGGCTGTGAAACCAGCGGTCTTGACAGACTTATAAAAGCAAGCTATGCTCTTCTGGGACTTATAAGCTACCTTACGGCAGGAGAACAGGAAGTAAGAGCATGGACAATTACAAATGGCACAAAGGCTCCTCAGGCAGCAGGTAAAATACATTCTGATTTTGAAAGAGGATTTATAAGGGCTGAGGTTGTTACTTATGATGAGCTTGTAAAGCTTGGCTCAATTGGAGCAGCTAAAGATGCCGGTGTATACAGAAGTGAAGGAAAGGACTACATTGTAAAAGACGGAGATGTAATACTGTTCAGATTTAATGTATAATAAACCTTTATTGATTTGAGTGTTTTTTGCTTTTGTGTACTTTTAAGTTTGTATAATCTATTGACGGAAAGACTTTTCTAATGTATAATAATAAGAGTTTTTGATGTTTAATGTATGTCAGAGGCGAAGATTAATTACGCATCTGATATACACTCCGCAAGGCTTCAGGGGATTTTGGAAATGAAGTAAAAGCGTAAGCTGGCTCCGACTACTGACAAGACTTGCGAAGGGGTCGTAAAGTAATATTTAAAAGATTTTATGAGGTATTATTATGAAATACGTTTTTGTAACAGGCGGTGTCGTTTCCGGCCTGGGAAAGGGAATAACTGCTGCGTCTTTAGGCAGGCTTTTAAAAGCAAGGGGATACAAGGTAACGATACAGAAATTTGACCCTTATGTTAATATTGACCCGGGGACTATGAGCCCTTATCAGCACGGTGAGGTGTTTGTTACTGATGATGGTACTGAAACCGATCTGGATCTGGGACATTATGAAAGATTTATTGATGAAAGCCTTACTGTAAACAGTAATATTACTACAGGTAAAATTTACTGGTCTGTCCTTAACAAGGAAAGGAAGGGAGAATATCTTGGAGCTACTGTTCAGGTTATCCCTCACATTACAAATGCAATAAAGGAAAAAGTTTATGCGGCGGGCAGAGATTCCGATGTTGACTTTGTTATAACTGAAATCGGCGGTACTGTAGGTGATATTGAATCCAGTCCTTTTATTGAGGCTATAAGACAGGTCAAGTCTGATGTTGGGGCAGAAAATGTGGCTTATATTCATGTTACCCTTATGATTTATCTTTCAAAGAGCAAGGAAATGAAAACAAAGCCTACTCAGAATTCAGTAAATCAGCTCCGTTCAATAGGTATTCAGCCTGATGTTGTTGTGTGCAGAACAGAATATCCAATAACCGAGGAGGCTAAGGGAAAAATATCTATGTTCTGTAATGTGGATAAGGACTGTATTGTTGAAAATATTGACTGTGACTCACTTTACGAAGTTCCTTTGCTTATGGAAAAGGAAAATCTTGCAGATATTATATGCCGTAAATTACATATGCCTTGTGTAAAGCCTGATCTTTCTGACTGGGAAGATGTTGTTGCTAAAGAAAAGGCTCTTAAAAAGACTGTTGAAATAGCAATAGTGGGAAAATATGTTGCACTTCATGACGCTTATTTATCAATTGTTGAAAGTCTTAACCATGCAGGCATACACAGTGGAGCACATGTGAAGCTTCGCTGGGTAGATTCAGAGGATATTGAGGAAAAATCCGCTGAAGAATACCTTAAGGGTGTACATGGTATGGTTATCCCCGGAGGCTTTGGTACAAGAGGTGTTGAAGGTAAAATACAGGCTATTCGGTATGCAAGGGAAAATAAAATACCTATGCTCGGCATCTGTCTTGGTATGCAATGTACAGTTATTGAATATGCAAGAAATGTACTTGGACTGAAAGATGCTCATACTGCTGAAATAGATCCGAATACTACTAATCCTGTAATTGATATAATGGCTGACCAGAAAAATATTGATAAATTAGGCGGAACAATGCGTCTTGGAGCTTATCCATGTGTGCTTACAGACGGTACACGTTCAATTGAACTTTACGGTGAAAAGGAAATAAGCGAAAGACACAGACACCGCTATGAATTTAACAACGCCTATAAGGAAGAACTTGAAAAGGCGGGACTTATTGTGGCAGGTACATCACCTGACGGCAGACTTGTTGAAATGGTGGAATTAAGCAAAGAAGATCATCCTTACTTTGTAAGTGTTCAGTTCCATCCGGAATTTAAGTCCAGACCAAACAAGCCTCATCCTTTGTTTATGGGACTTGTGGGAGCTGCTATTGAGGATATGGAAAAGAATGAAATTTAAAGTATAAATTTGAATTTTGCTTGTATTATGCCTGCATTTTGATAAATGAAACAAAGGGTAAGAATGTTTTTAAAAGTGCTTTTTGCAGGACAAGTTGATCAAAAATTCCTAAATATCCGAATTATTGCACAAAATATTAAGCTAAATTTTGATAAAATTGATGAGATAAAGGCTTGTAAAAATGAAAAATAATACATATTAATAAAAATTTAATTTAAAAATTTGGAATATTTAACAAATTATAACTTTAGCTTAATAAAATGTGGTATTTCTATTGACAAAAATAAACTGAGAATTTATAATTATATTGTCAATGAGGGCACGATATATTAAACGTGCCCTCAAATAGTTTGGACCGATTGTATCGGTTAAATCAAAAGGAGGATTTTCTATGAAAAAGAAAATTATGGCAATTGCATTAACTGCTGTTATGACAGCGGGACTTATGCTTACAGGCTGCAGCAGCAGTGCTTCAAGTGATGGTGAAGATTCAGCAGCAGCTACAGGTAATGTTATTAAGATTGGTGTTTTAGAGCCTATTACAGGAAGTATGGCTGCAGGTGGTGAAATCGAGATCGAAGGTATTGAACTTGCTCAGTCAGAAAGACCAACAGTTACTATTGACGGTGAAGAATATACAGTTGAACTTGTTAAGGCAGATAACAAGTCTGATAAGGTTGAGGCTGCAAGTGCTGCAACTAAGTTAATTGAACAGGATCAGGTTTCTGTTATACTTGGTTCTTATTCTTCAACACCATCTCTCGGTGCTTATGATGTAATAAGAAACGGTAATGTGGCTGCTATTGGTATCAGCTGTACTAACCCTGCTGTTACTGAAGGAAATGACAATTATTTCAGAGTTTGCTTTATTGACCCATATCAGGGTACAGCAATGGCTAACTATGCTTATAACACATTAGGTGCAAGAACTGCTGCTGTTACTACAGAGCAGGGTAATGACTACTCTGTTGGTCTTGCACAGTATTTCAAAGAAGAATTTGAAAATCTTGGCGGTACTGTTTATGAAGCTGCATACCAGACAGGTGATCAGGACTTTAACGCACAGATTACAAGCTTAAAGGCTAATGACCCGGATGTATTCTTTGTACCAGGTAACTTTACAGAAGCAGCAATGTTTATTAAGCAGGCAAGACAGGCAGGCGTAGAAACTCCTATACTTGGCGGCGATACATATGAGGTTCAGGAATTCCTTGATGTTGCAGGCGACGAGGCTGAAGGCGTATTATTCTCTGCTTTCTTTGATGCTGACGCTGAATTAACTCCTCTTACTAAAGAGTTCGTTACAAACTACAGAGAAAATAACAACGGAAATGACCCTGCAGGTGTTACAGCTCTTGCTTATGACGCTTACAACTTAGCTTGTGATGCTATTGAGGCAGCTAATTCTACTGACCCTGTAGCTATAAGAGATGCAATTGCTAATATTGACTTTGTTGGTGTAACAGGTCCTGTACAGTTTGATGAGGACGGTAACCCAACTAAGGCAGCTGTAGTAAAGAAAGTTGAAAACGGCAAGTTCGTTTACGCTGATGAAATTACAGCATAGTATTTAATTAAAATATGGGGGTACGGTTGCCCGTGCCCTCTTTTTTAAGTATTTCAAAGTTAAGCTAATTAAAATTTGAAGTACTTAAATTTGAAATACTTAAAAACAAAAAAGTATAAGAAAGGCAGTGAGAATTTATGTTAGTAATACCTTCAATGGCGGATTTTTTGCAGCAGCTGTGTAATGGCTTGCTCCTTGGAAGTCTTTTTGCTCTTGTGGCTGTAGGATATACTATGGTTTATGGTATATTAAGACTTATAAATTTTGCCCATTGTGATATTTTTATGATGGCGATGTACATAGCATTTTTTGCTGTGGCAGATGATTTCAGATGGTGGCTTATAAGTTTTGTTGTTGTTATTGCAGCAACAGCCGTACTTGGTATGGGTGTTGAAAAAGTTGCTTATGCAACATTAAGACGTCAGAATGCTCCTAAAATATCAATGCTTATATCAGCTATAGGTGCTTCTTATTTACTGGAAAATCTGGCAACGGTTTTATTTACCGGTAAGCCTAAGACTTTCCCTCAGATTCCTTTTTTTGTTGATATGATGCAGATAGGTTCTGTAAGACTTCAGAGACTTGCTATTATTGTGCCTGTTGTTACTTTTGTGCTTATGATAGTGCTTTTGCTCCTTATTAATAAGACTAAAGTTGGTATGGCAATGAGAGCGGCATCAAAGGACCTTGAAACAGCTAAGTTAATGGGTATAAACGTAAACAGAACAATATCATTTACATTTGCTATAGGTTCAGCTATTGCGGCTGTGGGAGCTATATTGTGGGGACTAAAGTATCCTCAGATCTCACCTCTTGTTGGTGTTATGCCCGGATTAAAGTGCTTTATTGCAGCTGTAATCGGAGGTATTGGTAATATTAAGGGAGCTGTAATAGGCGGTCTTATACTTGGATTTGTTGAGGTTATGGCTGTAACATTCTTCCCTTCAATTTCAGCTTACAAGGATATTTTCTCATTTATTATTCTTATCGTAATTCTGTTGTTCAGACCTAATGGTCTTATTGGCGAAAAAATCGCTGAGAAGGTTTAAGGAGGTGCTGAATTATGAAAAATACAAAGAAAAGAAATATGATATTAAATATAATTGTTATTGCAGCTTTAGTAGGCTTTATTATATGGGCAGAAGAAGGCAGCAGCTTTGGTACATATAATCAGAGAATACTTAAAACATGCTGTGTTTATGCAATATGTGCCCTTTCCATGAATATGGTAAACGGCTATACGGGACTGTTTTCTTTAGGTCAGCCTGGATTTATGGCTATCGGTGCTTATGTTACTGCATTTCTGACAGTATCTGCAAGTGATAAAATTTCTATTTATAAAATCGTTCCTATTTCAGAAGGTATGGCTAATTTGCAGGCTCCATTCTTTATTGCATTGATATTAGGCGGAATTATATCTGCATTCTTTGCATTTTTAATAGGTTTTCCTGTTTTAAGACTTAAAGGAGATTACCTTGCAATTGCTACACTTGGTTTTTCTGAGATTATAAGAATTTTTATAACAAATGCACAGGGACTTACAAACGGTCCTACAGGTATTAACAGAATTCCGAGTACATATATGAATCTTTATGTTGTGTTTGGTATACTTGCACTTATTATTATATTTATATTAGCTATGATGAAAACAAGCTACGGAAGAGCATTGCTTGCTATTCGTGAGGACGAGGTGGCTGCCCAGGCTATGGGTATCAATTTGTTCAGACATAAGATGCTTGCCTTTGTATTAAGCGGATTTTTCGCAGGTATAGGCGGTGGTTTGCTTGCTGCTCTTGTTGGTGCTATAGGTCCGGATCAGTTTAAGTTTACAGTTGCTTATGATATTCTTCTTATGGTTGTACTTGGTGGTCAGGGATCAGTATCAGGTTCAGTGGCAGGTGCATTTATTGTAAGAATTGCTCTTGAAAAATTAAGATTCTTAGATGAACCTATAGATTTCGGTATCTTCCAGTATGAAGGTATAGGCGGTATGAGAATGGTTGTTTTCTCAGCTCTTCTGATGCTTGTAATTATACTTTGGAGAAGAGGTATATTTGGTAACAAGGAGTTTAGCTGGGACAGAATATTTAACTTTTTTGCAAAG
>CAZGIC010000095.1:6819-8338 GCA_964526435.1 uncultured Lachnospiraceae bacterium
ATTCTCCTAAGAAGGAGGTGCATGACTGATGTCAGCATTACTTGAAACTAAGGATGTAACCATAAGATTTGGTGGACTTGTTGCCGTAAATCT
The DNA here is from genome assembly GCA_964526435.1 of uncultured Lachnospiraceae bacterium. GTDB lineage: Bacteria > Bacillota > Clostridia > Lachnospirales > CAG-274 > Gallispira. The sequence continues at coordinate 6,913 of CAZGIC010000095.1, forward strand.
TTTAAATATAGAGGTTAATAAAGGGGAAATAATTGCTATTATAGGACCTAATGGTGCAGGTAAAACTACTGCATTTAACCTTATTACAGGTGTATATGCTCCTACAGAGGGAGATGTACTGTTTAATGGTGAGAAAATAAACGGAAAGCGTCCTGATGAAATTACAAAGCTTGGTATTGCCCGTACTTTCCAGAATATAAGACTTTTTAAGGATTTGACTGTTCTTGAAAATGTACTTATTGCAACTCATCTTAATATTAAATCAAACTTATTTTCTTCTGTCTTTAAACTTCCGGGGGCAAGGAAAGAAGAAAAGGAAATGATTAAATTTGCCGAATTTCTTCTTGAAGAAACAGGACTTTTGCAGTATAAGAATGATGTTGCATCAAGTCTTCCTTATGGTTTGCAGAGAAGACTTGAAATTGCCAGAGCTCTTGCAACAAAGCCTAAACTTCTTCTTCTGGATGAACCTGCCGCAGGTATGAATCCAAAGGAAAGTGAGGATCTTACAGATTTCATAAGAGAAATAAGAGATAAATTCGGACTTACCGTTCTTCTTATTGAACACCATATGCAGCTTGTTATGGACATTTCAGACAGAATTTATGTTCTTGAATACGGAAGAACTATTGCCAAAGGTGTACCTGAAGAAATTCAGGCAAATCCGGCAGTAATTAAGGCATATCTGGGAGAGGAGGACGATGAGTAATGCTTGAAATAAAGGATTTAAGAGTTAAATACGGCGGTATTAATGCATTAAACGGAATTTCAATGAAAGTGCCTGACGGTAAAATCATTACCCTTATAGGAGCAAACGGTGCAGGAAAGAGTACTACTCTTCGTTCCATTACAAAGCTTGTAAATCCTGTAAGCGGTTCAATCACTTATGATGGCAAGGAACTTACAAATATGAATACCCAGGATATTGTAAAGCTTGGTATAACTCTTGTGCCTGAAGGCAGACATGTTTTTGAGGATATGACCGTTGACGAAAATCTTATGATCGGGGCTTATCTCAGAAAGGATAAAGAAAATTTTAAAAAGGATATTGCTTTTATACATGAAATGTTCCCAAGACTTAAGGAAAGAGCAAAGCAGCTGAGCGGTACTCTTTCAGGAGGAGAACAGCAGATGCTTGCTGTAGGAAGAGCTCTTATGAGTAATCCTAAGGTTATGATGATGGATGAACCTTCCCTTGGTCTTGCTCCTCTTGTAGTTAAGGATATATTTAGCATTATTCAGAAAGTAAATAAGGAGAGAGGAACAACTATTCTCCTTATTGAACAGAACGCTAATGCGGCACTTAAAATTGCCGATTACGGCTATGTTATGGAAACAGGTAATATCGGACTTGAGGGTACAGGTCAGGAACTCCTTACTAATGAGAGAGTTAAGGAACTTTATCTTGGTAAGAGTAAGTAATAAG
>CAZGIC010000096.1:0-8312 GCA_964526435.1 uncultured Lachnospiraceae bacterium
TACTAGTCCTTTTTTTATTTTTGTTAATTTTGTACAAAGCATATTCTATTTTTTTGTACTATACTCCAAAAAGCACAAAAGACAGCTTCTGCTGTCCCAAAACTCATTTTTATTTTCCCAATCATATCCTGATACAATCCCTGTTCGTAACCTGGCTATTGTGTTTTTAGCTCAATTAATTTTAATATGGTTTATTTGCTGCCCTATCAGGAAGCATATAAAACAAAAAAGCGCGAGACGGGATTCGAACCCGCGGCCCTCGCCTTGGCAAGGCGATGCTCTACCACTGAGCCACTCGCGCAAATTAAAAATAAGCATTAAAAAAGCGGGTGAAGGGAGTCGAACCCTCGTCCTCAGCTTGGAAGGCTGATGTACTAGCCGTTGTACCACACCCGCACATGGTGCCCAGAGACGGAATCGAACCGCCCACACGAGGATTTTCAGTCCTCTGCTCTACCAACTGAGCTATCTGGGCAAGTCACTTATTGCAGCGACAAAAGTAATTATACACGACTCCCCCATATTTGTCAAGTATTTTTTTTAATTTTTTTTAAAAAATTTGGCTGTTGGTTTCCCAACAGCCTTTTCATCTCTATTCTTCCGCAGTTTTAGCTGCGTTTCCGCCTTTCGTTGTTAGCGTTATGCTCTGCCACAGTTTCAGTTGTGATTTCGCTTTCCGTTATCACTGTTGTGCTCTCCGTTGTTACCGTTGTACTTTCCGTTTCTGTTTCTGTCGCAGTAATTTCATCTTCATTTCTCGTTATGTTTACCTCTGCACTTACCGTACCGCTCATAACAGATCCAACAGGCAGACTAAGAGTCACCGTAACACTATGAGTACCTTCACCTAAACCAGAAAGATCAACACTGGGCATAAGAGATAATACATTAACATTATCGACTCCGCCTATTTCAACAGTAACATCATCTGTTACTTCAGCCTCAAGTCCTGCACCAAGTCCTGTAATTGATATTGCTTCAGCCGGTATAGTGTATTTTTCCCCGCTTTTAAGCTTCACATTTATTGTCACAGTAATATTTTCCTGACCGCTTTCTGCTTCCAGACCAGAATTTTCAAGCACATCACTTATGTTAATTACTCTTGTTTCACTTCCGCTTATTTGAGTCAGGTCAATTACAGGCAGACTCACGCTCTCAACAGCATTTTCATCTTCGCTTATAACATCTATTGATTTTGGCGACCAGTCAACTGACACCAGTTCAAGATAATCCGGCAGACTTCCTACTGTTCTCGGTTCATCAATTTTAACAGTATGGTTTTTCCTTATATTGACACTCACATTAACACTTTCAGGTTCTATAATAAAGCCTTCAAGTTCCGTATCATTCTCATCATAAACAATCAGCTCACAGTTTTCATTAACATCCTGCTTCTCCCCTGTAATATCAATAACAGCAACAACCTTGTCAGCAGTATCTATTATATGCTGAGGTCCTGTTACCGTAACCTCTGTCACATCACTTACCGGGTCATCTGCTAAATATCCCGATGCAGGTGTTCCATCAGTTCTTATTTCAATGGGAACAGTTTTTGAAACAGCCTTATCCACTTCAATTTCACACACTGTAGGATAATAGCTGTAAATATTATAGCTGTAGGTATACAAATTACTTGGGAGTGATGGGGCAACAACCATTGAATATGTCTTTGGAAATTCATCATTTTCATTTATTTCAATTCTTGACAAATCAATTCTTGCCCTTATATTATTTCTATTTTCGCTTTTACTTAATTCATCAAGAGCAGGTCTTGTTGCCTCGACCCTTATAGTAACACTGTAATCCTCTATATCCTTAAGATTGCTGATCATATATCCCTGTTCAGTAAGTGATGACATATTTTCAAGAGAAACACTTGCCTGAAAGGTCTTAACCTCTGTAGGATTTATAGTATTCATAACTATAAACCACAAAAAAACAGCGACACACAGTGAAAAAAGCTTCCACAGCAGATTTCTGGAAAAGAAATTTCTTACACTTTTCAGCAGCCAGCGAAAAAATTTTTGTTTTTTATTTTTCATGCTTACCCTTTCCTTTCCATATTTTATTTATGTTAATAGCAGGTGATTTTCCGCCTTCTGCAATTTTTTCAAGAACAGACTTAAACTCCCTTGCATCAACGCCTTTTCTCAGTATACCTTCTTTAGCAATTGATATTTTACCTGTTTCCTCTGAAACAACAATAAAATAAGCATCGGAATTTTCGCTTCCGCCGACAGCAGCCCTGTGTCTTGTTCCAAGTTCCTGCCCTATTTCCCTTTGTGTAACAGGCAGAATACAGCTTGCCGCAGCAATTCTGTTGTCCCTTATAAGGACAGCCCCGTCATGAAGGGGAGTTTTATCAACAAATATATTCTGCAAAAGCTGTGCAGACACTTTACTATCAATAATTACACCTGATGTTTGAGCAAGATCACCCATAGGCACATGCTGTTCAATTACAATAAGTGCACCTGTTTTTTCAGCTGAAAGGTTAATACACGCCTTGTAAATTTCATCTGCCGTTTCATGAGTAATTTTACCTGCCGGTGCCGGAAAAATACCTCCGACTCCCGCAATGGTTCCTGTTCCTATCTGCTCAAGAGCTTTTCTGAGTTCCGGCTGAAATATAATTACAACCGCAATAACACCTACAGACAATGTATTTTCAATTATCCATGTCAGTGTATAAAGATTAAAATAATAGCTCAAAAGACAAACCACAACAATTACAAGAAGCCCTTTGAACAGCGACCATGCCCTGGTTTCCTTTACCCAGCGTATAATTATGTAAGCCAGACAAGCTACTAATAGTATATCAATAACATCTGTGATCCTTATAGAAGGAAATTTCAAAGCTGTTATGTTTATCTGGCTGAAAAACTCACTAAATGGACTGCTGATCCCATTTTGCATAAGCTCACCTTCTTATTTCTAAATAAATTCTCCATATTAAGTATAACACAAAACTCAAATGTTAAATGTTACAAATTAATTAAATAAATTAGAATAATTTTTTTTCATATGCAAAAAATAAGTTTATGTTTAAAAGATTTTTTATTTACGGAAGTATAGGAATAAGCCTTGAAATAATCTGGACAGGATTTATGGCATTTTTGTCAGGCGATATGTCCTTTACAGGACACAGCTCCGTTATTATGATGCCTATATACGGTTCCGCCCTTTTTCTTGAACCTCTTTTCAAACAGCTTAAAAACGTTTCTGTAATACTTAGAGGTATTGTATATATGGTCCTTATATTTTCTGTGGAATACTGGTCAGGACTTATACTCACTTTTTTTAAAATATGCCCCTGGTCCTATCTCAATGCAGCTTTAAACGTAAGAGGACTTATACGTCTTGATTATGCCCCTCTCTGGTTTACAGTGGGGCTTTTATACGAACAGATATATAAAAGATTTCCCGGCATTATTAAGCAATAAACAAAAAGTTTTAAGCTTTCACTGAATACTTTTCCGCCTCCCTGAATAAGCTTTTACAAAAGGAGGAATTTATATGTTGAATTATCTATGGGGAGCAATGATTTTTATCGGTATAGTGATAGCAGCTTTTAACGGGAATATGGCAGAGGTTACAAACGGAGCTATAGACTCTGCCAAAGAAGCCGTAAACCTTGCAATTACAATGCTTGGAATAATGTCTATGTGGACAGGTATAATGAAAATCGGAGAAAAGGCAGGTTTGATCAAAAGTATGTCCCGTAAAATGCTGCCCTTTCTCCAATGGCTTTTTCCTGCAGTGCCCAAAAATCACAAAGCAATGGAATACATATCCACAAACGTAATTGCAAACATACTCGGACTTGGCTGGGCGGCAACCCCTGCAGGAATATCAGCAATGAAAGAACTTCAGAAACTTAACAAAGACAAAACAACAGCAAGCATACCAATGTGTATGTTTATGATTTTCAATATGTCATCACTGCAGCTTGTAAGCATCAATATAATAGCTTACCGCAGCCAGTATAATTCCCGGAATCCCTCTGAAATTATCGGACCGGGTATAATCACAACTCTTATATCAACTCTCACCGCAATAATATTCGCTAAAATAATGGAGATCAGAAAATGAAATTAATAGTACTGCTTTCAGATTTAATAATGCCTCTTGTTATTGTCTACATATTATCCTTCGGCTACAGCAAAAAAATAGATGTATATGACGCTTTCATTGAAGGAGCAAAGGAAGGCTTTTCAACCGTCCTTGACATTCTCCCTACACTAATCGGTCTTATGATGGCTATAGGGATATTACGCGGGAGCGGAGCACTTGATCTTTTGGTCAAATTATTTGAGCCCATTGCAGAAGCAACAGGATTTCCCAAAGAAGCCGTTCCTATTACCTTTATGCGTCTTATATCCTCATCAGCAAGCACAGGGATACTCCTTGATATATTTAAAAACTACGGTCCCGACAGTTTTGTGGGACGTTTTGTATCTGTAATGATGAGCTGTACCGAAACGGTTTTTTACACAATAAGTGTCTATTTTATGTCAGTAAAAATAACAAAAACAAGATATACCCTTGCAGGTGCCCTTATTGCCAATTTTGCAGGTGTTATTTCAGCTCTTATCATATGCTATAAAATATGGGGCTGAAATCAAGGCTTTATATGTGTCATAAATATTACAAAATCATCATTTTTAATTTCATTGTTAAAAAAAAGTTGTAATTTCTCTGTAAATGTTGTATATTTATAATGTAAAGTTGTGATTTTGAATTATTCTTGACTTTTTATATATTAAATATTAAAATATAAGGACAATGTACTAAGGAGGAATAATATGGCCGAGTATAAACGCGGCGGCTTAGACAGTAAAGCTCTGGCTGAAAGAAAAAATAAGAGGCTCCAGGAAGCCCTCAGTGCCTTTACACCTGAGCAGACAAAAGAAACTGTCAGTAAACTGCTTGAGGAATATGTTGACGAAAGCGGTAAAAATTATTTTGGAGCCGGCACAAGAGACACAACCCTATACTTTGCTGATGACGAGTATATAAGAGAAATCGAAAAGGAAAAAAATAAAGATAAGAAAAAAGAAAAAAAGTCTTCTGTAGTAAATAAACTTCACAAACTTACATCAATTGTACCAAAATCAGAACATAATGATGAAGATAACTCCCACGAAAAATCTTCTCACACTGATTCTCTGGAAACTCATACTGTAAAAAAACAAAATCATAATAAAAATTCTGAAGAAAAGCATGAATACAGTACATCCCAGGAGGTACACTCATCTCCTGTCAGTGAAACAGAACATACTGCTGAAAGTATTCCGGAGCCCGAACCCACTATAGTTATTACTCCGGTCAAAGATACAGATGAGGTCCCTGAAATCCTTAAATCCCGTATTCCGGAACCTGAGCCTACTGTAGTTATAACCCCGGTCAAAGATACAGATGAAGCCCCTGAAAACACTAAAGAGCACATTCAGGAGCCTGAACCTACTGTAGTTATTACCCCGGTTAAGGAAACAGCTGATGTCCCGGAAAACACTAAAGACCACATTCAGGAACCGGAACCTGCTGTAGACATCACTTCAGTTAATGAAAAAAAAGAAACTCAGGCAGCTGTTAATAATAACATTACAGAACCTGAACCGACAATAGTCATTAAGCCTGTTAAGGCAGACAATACTAAAACCCCTGCAAAGGAGGATACAAATGAAATGAGACGTGAATTTTTTGATAATGAAATTGAAGTAGAGGAAGTTCCTCGCCGCAGACGCAAACAACCTGAACAGGAAAAACCCGAAAAGGAAAAATCTGTTCCAAAAGTTGACATTGACGAAGATAACGATGACGATTTTGATGATGATCTGGAACCCGAAAAGAAAAATAAATTCGGCAATTTCTTTAAGCGTAAAAAAAGCGATCCCTTCGACGATGATGACTATTATGACGATGATGAAGACGATTTTGACGATGATGACTATTATTATGATGACGATGATTACGATTACGAAGAAGGAATTACATTTAAAAAGGTGTTAAATGTTGTTGTAATTATTGCTCTCATATGTTCAACGGCCTTTTTTGCCGCAAGCAATTATTCAAATATCAGAAAGCTTGAAAGTGCAAATACCCAGATAAACGAACTTAACAACGGAAGTACAGGCAGTTCTGATGAAGAAATAAGCGAACTTCAGTCTCAGGTAGATGCTTTAACAGCAGAAAATGAAAGCCTTAAGAGCAGCACAAGCTCATCATCAGGTGCAACGGAAGCTACATCTTCTTCAACAACTTCCACAAGCAGCGAATCATCAGGCAGCAGCACTACAGGAACAGTTTCAACCTATACTGTTCAGGCTGGAGACACAGGCTCAAAAATCTGTACAACAGTATATGGTCAGTACACAGAAGAACTCTGGCAGCAAATACTTGACGCTAACGGTATGACAACATCTTCAGTATATCATCCCGGCGATGTACTTCAGATTCCATAATTATGGAGGAAAATATGAATTATCAGGAATTAAATCTTTCAGAACTCAGAGAACTTGCAAAGCAGAAAGGTATAGGCAGTGTAACAAGATATAAAAAAGCAGAACTTATAGATCTTCTTGAAAAAGTTGAACCTCAAAGCATACCTATTGAAGATGAAAAGCCAAGTTATCTTGAAGAGCTTGACTCAGGCAACGTAGGTGAAGGCATACTTGAGGTTTTGGCAGACGGATTTGGATTTTTGAGAATTGACAACTATCTTCCCGGAACAAAGGATATATATGTTGCCCCTTCCCAAATAAGACGCTTTAATTTAAAAACAGGTGACAAAGTTACAGGAAAAATAAGAATACCAAAAGAAAATGAAAAATTTTCAGCTCTTCTTTACCTTACAGCAGTAAACGGAGATAAGCCTGATATAGCACAAAAACGCCCCAACTTTGAAGATCTGACTCCTGTGTTTCCTACAGAAAATCTTTATCTTGAAACACACCAAAAGGAACTTTCCACAAGACTTATTGACATTGTGGCTCCTATAGGAAAAGGTCAGAGAGGTATGATAGTTGCTCCGCCAAAAGCCGGAAAAACCGTACTCTTAAAAAAGATTGCAAATGCAATCACAAATAACTACCCTGAAGTATATGTAATCGTTCTTCTCATTGACGAAAGACCTGAAGAAGTTACAGATATGCAGAGAAGCATATCCGGCAATGTAGATGTTGTTTATTCCACATTTGACGAACAGCCCGAACATCATAAGAGGGTTTCTGAAATGGTTCTTGAAAGAGCTAAAAGACTTGTTGAACAGAAGAAAGATGTTGTTATTCTTCTTGACAGTATAACAAGACTTTCAAGAGCATACAATCTTACTGTGCCTTCAAGCGGAAGGACACTTTCAGGCGGACTTGATCCGACAGCTCTCTATATGCCAAAGAGATTTTTCGGTGCCGCAAGAAACATAGAAGAAGGGGGCAGTCTTACAATACTTGCAACTGCCCTTGTTGAAACAGGTTCAAAAATGGATGATGTTATATTTGAAGAATTTAAAGGCACAGGCAATCTTGAACTTGTTCTTGACAGAAAGATGAGCGAAAAGCGAATTTTCCCTGCTATAGATATAGCCAAGTCAGGGACAAGAAGAGAAGAACTTCTTCTTGACAAAGAAGAACTTGAAGCTGCATATTTTCTCAGAAAGTCATTCAGCGGTAATCTTACAAATGGTGAGGTTACAGAACAAGTTATTGATATGCTTTCCAAAACAAAGACTAATAAGGAATTTGTGTCTGCAATCAATAAGTTTAACAAAAACTAATTGTTATAAATTGTCTTTAATTATAAAAAAGTGCTTGCAATTTATAATAAGCTGTGATATAATCTTAATGTTATGTGACGCAGGGATGCCAAAATGTATCCCAATTTATATGAAAGAGGTGTAAGTAATGAAGGAAGGTATCCATCCAGAATACTACCAGGCAAAGGTAAAGTGTAACTGCGGTAATGAATTCGTAATCGGTTCAACCAAAGAAGAAATCAGAGTAGAAGTTTGTTCTAAGTGTCATCCATTCTACACTGGCAGCCAGAAGCTTCTTCATGATGCCGGCGGTAGAGTTGACAAGTTCAACAAGAAATATAACAGAAAGTAATTTATTAAAACTCCCTTTATGGGAGTTTTATTTTTGTTCAATTATTTTATATGATTTACACTGCTCTTTTATCTTTTTTAAATCTCACTGATTTTTTATACGTTGTTTTCAATTTAATTATAAAAAAAAGACTGCCGTAAAATCACGGCAGCCCCATAAAAGCATTAAGAGAGAGGGGATTTACCCTTAACACCCAACTGTACTTAG
>CAZGIC010000097.1:0-8292 GCA_964526435.1 uncultured Lachnospiraceae bacterium
GTCACTTCGTTCCCATAGCTCTTTGCTGACGCAAAGTATATTATACCCTCGGCTGTCGCCTCGGTGACTTATCCACGAAGATCAAAAACAAGCTTTCATTTTCTTAGGATAAGTCATATTATGTACGGAGAGAATTTATGAAAAAGAGATTTAAATTGTTTACAGCTGCTGTTATTATAATGACTGTTTTAACAATGTTGTTTTTAATAGCTGTGGATAATGATATTAAAGTAAGAGAATACAGTGAAATAACAAGCAAGGTCACGGAAAATAAAAAGCTTCTTCTAATAACGGATCTGCACAGTGTGATATATGATAATAATCAGAGTACTCTTATTGAAAAAATAGATGAAATTGATCCTGATGCCATACTTCTTGGAGGAGATATTGTAGACGATAATAGAGATGAAACAGGCAGCAGAATACTTTTTGAATATATAGGCAGTAAATATGATTGTTATTATGTATCGGGAAATCATGAATACTGGTCATACAGAATAGATGAAATAAAGGATATGATAAGAGGATACGGCATAACTGTGCTGGAAGGAGAAGGTGTTAAGCTAAGTGATGAAATTATGCTTTGGGGAGTGGACGATCCCGACTGCGGCAAGGAGCAATACGGAGCCTATGATGATTGGTACGGTCAGCTGTACAGGTGTAATTCACAGCTGGATAATAATGTTTTTAATATACTGCTTTCACACAGACCGGAAAGGACAGAAGATTATAACGGGTGTAATTTTGACCTGGTTTTAAGCGGTCATGCCCACGGTGGACAGTGGAGGATACCTTTTGTGTTAAATGGCTTATACGCACCTAATCAGGGAATGTTTCCAAAGTATGCAGGGGGAAAGTATAAGCTTGGAAGTGTGGATATGATAGTAAGCAGAGGACTTGCACTTTCAGATATTCCAAGAATATTTAATCCGCCTGAGATAGTTGTTGTAAATATAGGTAGTAATATAAATCAGCAGTAGTTTTTGTTTTATTATAAAATTTTTGAGAAAAAAGGAAATATGGATTTGCATATACATAAGAATTGATGAAGATATGTAAAATGGGGATGTCCGAAAACAGACAGTCCCCATTTTATGTTTATTATGCAAAAATAACTATACTTAAAGTAAATTTGTCCCGTCAAGATTTCCTTTAACTCCAATATACTCAGCTATTGTCTTTGCTATGTCGCTGAAAGTTTCTCTTGTACCAAGGTTACGGGGCTTTATATTTTTGCCGTACATAAGCAGGAGAGAATGTTCTCTTGAGTGGTCTGTTGAGGGTGTTGTGGGATCACAGCCATGGTCACTTGTTATAAAAAGAATATCTTCATCTTTCATAGCAGATAAAATTCGTGGCAGGTTATCATCAAAGTATTGCAGTGATTTTGCAAACCCTTCAACATCATTTCTATGACCGTAAAGCATATCTGTATCAACTAAGTTTGTGAATATAAGCCCTTCAAAATCTTCATTTATATATTTTATTGTCTGTTCAATTCCCTCTGCATTTGTGTGGGTGTGTACAGATTTTGTAATGCCTCTGTTGCAGAATATATCTTCAATTTTGCCAACGCAGGCAACGGTTTTTCTCTGTTCTTTTGCATAATCAAGGAGGGTTGGGGCAACGGGAGGAAGTGAAAAGTCTTTCCTCCTTTCAGTTCTTTGATAATTGCCTGATGTGCCTGTAAAAGGACGGGCAATTACCCTTGCCACACCATGTCTGCCTGTCAGCTGTTTTCTTGCAGTTTCACATATTTTGTAAAGCTCTTCTACAGATATAACATCTTCATGAGCTGCTATCTGAAATACACTGTCTGCTGATGTGTAGACAATGGGATAGCCTGTCTTAATATGTTCATCTCCAAGTTCCTGTATTATAACTGTGCCTGAGGCAGGGTAATTGCCTAAAATTTTTCTGCCTGTAGCTTTTTCAAAGTTTTCTATAACATCAGCAGGAAATCCATCAGGATATGTGGGAAAAGGAGTATCAAGATGTATACCGCTTATTTCCCAGTGTCCTGTAGTTGTATCCTTGCCTTTGGAGCGTTCTTTCATTTTGCCGTAAGCCCCTGCAGGGTTATCTGTTTTTTCATATACATTATATCCGTCTATAAGTCCAAGCCCCAGAGAACACATATTTTTTAAATCAAGTTGGGGAATCTGCTCCTTTACATGCATCAATGTGTTGCTTCCCTCGTCGCCGTACTCTGCAGCATCGGGCAGTTCGCCTATACCGACTGCATCAAGTACTACTATTATTCCTCTTCTCATAAAATCACAACCTTTATTTTATAATTTCATATATAAGAGGCTTACGCCTTGGCGGAGTGTCCCCGATTTTTATTGCTTTGTGGACAAGACTGCAGGCTGTTTCACATTTTTTGCTGTCAGTGGCAAATACTCTTGCTAATATTTCACCTTTGCATACCTTGTCACCGACTTTTCGTTTAAGCATTATACCTGCGCCATAATCAATTTCATCTTCTTTTGTTTTTCTTCCGGCTCCTGTACTTGAAGAAGCTTTGCCTATCATAAGAGCGTCTATTTCCTCTATATATCCGTCTGTATCTGATATAATTGCTGCTTTGCATGTTCTTGGAGGGAAGAGAGAGTAATTATGAATTACCGCAGGATTTCCGCCCTGAAGTGCAATAAGTTCTGAAAATTTATATAAACCTTTATGGTTCCGTATATTTTCTTCAAGCATTTGCATAGCTGTATATGTATCGGAGGCAATACCTGCCATTGTGAGCATTTCTGCACCAATTGCAAGGGATACTTCCTTAAGGGGACCCTGTATATTTCCTTTTAAAACTTCAATTGCTTCAATTACTTCAACACTGTTACCAATGTTCATACCAAGAGGTTCATCCATATTTGTAATAAGAGCTGTAACCTTTTTGTTAAGGTTTTTACCGAGTTTTATCATTTCGTTTGCAAGAATTCTTGCGTCATTAAGTGTTTTGGTGAATGCGCCTTTTCCGCATTTGATGTCAAGCACAATACCATCTGCACCGTCTGCAAGTTTTTTGCTCATTATGCTTGAAGCAATGAGGGGAATACTTTCTACTGTGCCGGTAACATCTCTTAAGGCATAAATATATTTGTCAGCTGGGGCAAGATCTTCGGTCTGTCCCATTATAACTATGTTATGCTCCTTTACTTGTTTTATTGCATCGGCAGAGTTTATATGTACATTAAATCCCGGGATTGATTCAAGCTTGTCAAGGGTTCCTCCTGTAAAGCCTAAGCCTCTGCCTGACATTTTTATTACAGGGAGTCCGAGAGAGGCTGTGAGTGGTGCAAGTATGAGAGTGGTTGTATCAGCAACTCCGCCTGTGCTGTGTTTATCGATTTTAAATCCGGGAATAGAGCTAAGATCAATTGTTTTTCCGGAATAAGTCATAGCCATTGTCAGATCTGATGTTTCACGTTCTGTAAGTGAATTGATACATATTGCCATAAGCATTGCTGAAATCTGATAATCCGGTACTGCTCTGTTCGTTACAGCTTTTACAAAATAGTTGATCTCTTCTGTCGTAAGTTCACCTTTATCTCTTTTTTTAATTATCAAGTCTATAAAATTCATTAATATCACCTCTCAAGTTATAAAAAATGAAATATGTCCCTTTATATATAGTATAAGCTTGCAAAAAGAAAATATCAATGGTAAAATTGTAATCAGAGGTGAAAAATTATGAAGAATTGCGTAATAATTGTTGCCGCCGGCAGCGGTAAGAGAATGAAATCGGCTATTGCAAAACAATATATTGAATTAAAGGGAAGAACAATTATAAGTTATACAATAGAAACATTTAATAACAGTGAAAATATTGATGATATTATACTTGTGACAAGCAGTGATGCAGTAGACTATGTAAAAAGTGAAATAGTAGAAAAATACAGATTTAAAAAGGTAAGAGCTGTAGTAGAAGGAGGAGAAGAAAGACAGGATTCTGTGTATAACGGACTTAAGGCAGTGGAGAGTGATACAGATGTTGTGCTTATACATGACGGTGTAAGACCTTTTGTTGCAGATAAGTATATAGCCCAGCTTGAAAGTGTTGCCATGGAGTTTGGGGGCTGTGTTCTGGGGGCACCTGTTAAGGATACTATAAAGGTATGCGACAGTGAGGGCTATATTACAGATACACCAAAAAGAGAAACCCTCTGGCTTGCACAGACTCCGCAGTGTTTTAAATACGATGTAATAATGAAAGCTTATGAAAAAGCAGAACAAGAAGGTTACAGAGGAACAGATGATTCAATGCTTGCTGAAAGACTCGGAATAAAAATAAAAATTGTTAAGGGTGATTATGAAAATATTAAAATAACAACTCCGGAAGATTTGTATATAGGAGAGGTAATACTGGAGAATATGATAAAAAAGAGGTAAGATATGAATGTACTGAAAGAAAATTTTAAGGGAGTATATTTGTTTTCTCTTGTCAATGTTTTGTCTTCTGCTTTTGGATTTTTTCTTGTATCTTCAGCTTTTGGAGAATTTTATACGGGAATTGTATATCTGGTAATTTCTGTTGTTATATATACAGGTTTTCAGTGGTATATACTTAACGTATTCAGAAATAATGAAAACGGGCAGATACTAAAAACAATCATAAAAAACAGCGGATGGATTGTTATATTAAGTGTTGTTAAAAATATAGTTAGGTATATGCTGCTCATAGTTTTGGTTATTATTGTAAGCTTTCTTTGGGGAGGAGAAAAACAGATCGGAATAATTGAAAATATACTTGAAATATGTATTGCAGGAATGATAACGGCACTTTTTGCCTTTACGGAATTTATATATTATGATAAAAAGGACAGAGGACCTCTGAGAGCTGTCTTTGACAGTATTACAACAACAAGAAAGGTTTATGGTAAAGTTCTTTTGATATATTTATTTATTATTTTATATGATGTTATTATGAGCATATATTCAGAAGTTGCAAATGAAAATTTTATTGCCGGAAATATACTTATGATTTTTGCTTTTGTATGGATGTTTGCCGTATATCCAATATGTTATTTTAAATTGTGCAAAATTTATGATAGTGTAAAAAAAGAAGAAAGTGAAATAAATGACAGCCTTGAAGTGGTAGCAAGAACTCTTGATGATGAGATGAATAAGAATTAGGCATATTTTTGTAAAAAAGACTTGAAAAGTTGTGTAAAGTATGATATAGTTCTCTCTATGGGAAACAAATGTACATAGAGGGAGCACAGTATATGAGCGGAAATTATGACTATTACATTGTTGACAAGAGAGTTATGCCCGATGTATTTGTAAAGGTTGTAGAGGCAAAAGAACTTTTTGACAAGGGCATTGCTGCTTCTGTTCAGGATGCTGTTGACAGAGTAGGCGTCAGCAGAAGTGCCTATTACAAATATAAGGATTATGTATCGGCTCTTGGAAGTGACACAAGAGGTAAAATTGTTATACTTTCACTTAATCTTGAGGACAAGGCAGGTATACTTTCTCTTGTGCTTAATATTATGGCTGATACAGGTGCAAATGTTTTAACTATAAATCAGACAATACCTGTAAATAATGTTGCTAATGTTACAATTACTATTGATACAGGTAATATGAATATAGGTATAAAGGATTTGCTTGAGAGTATATCAAGAGTACATGGAGTTTTAAATCTTAATATTATTGCTAGGGAGTGATCAGAAAAATGGCAGTTATTGCTGTGTTAGGTTATGGTACTGTAGGTTCAGGTGTTGTAGAGGTTATAAAAACCAATAAAGAAAGGATCGAGTCAAAGGCAGGACAGCCTATAGATATTAAGTATGTTCTTGATTTGAGAGATTTCCCGGGGGATCCTGTTCAGAATATAATCACACATAACTATGATGATATTTTAAATGATCCTGATGTGGAAATTGTTGTTGAAGTTATGGGAGGTACAAACCCTGCCTATACATTTGTTAAAAGTGCTCTTCAAAAGGGCAAGAGTGTGTGTACATCAAATAAGGAGCTTGTGGCAGCTCATGGTGCTGAACTTATGAGAATTGCCAAGGAAAACAATGTAAATTTTCTTTATGAAGCATCTGTAGGCGGAGGCATACCTATTATAAGACCAATAAACAGAAGTATGACTTCTGACAAAATAGAAGAAATTACAGGTATATTAAATGGTACAACAAATTATATGCTTACTAAAATGACCGAAGAGGATCTTGAATATAATGATGTGTTAAGTGATGCTCAGGCTAAGGGATATGCAGAAAGAAATCCTGATGCAGACGTTGAAGGATATGATGCCTGCAGAAAAATAGCTATACTTGCTTCACTTGCTATAGAAAAGACTGTAAGTTATGCTGATATATATACAGAAGGAATAACACATATTTCAAAGACTGATATTGACTATGTAAAGAAGATGGGCGGTGTTGTAAAGCTTCTTGCAAAGGCTGAATTTGACGGCGACAAGGTTTGGGCTATGGTTGCACCTACAATAATTATGCCGGACAATCCTTTAAGTATGGTAAATGACGTTTTCAACGCAATTTTGCTTAAGGGCAATATGCTTGGGGATGTAATGTTCTACGGCAGGGGTGCAGGAAAACTTCCTACGGCAAGTGCTGTGGTTTCAGATATAGTTGAAGCTGTTAAGCACAAGAACATAAATCTTGGAATAGGCTGGTCAGAGGATAAGCAGGAGCTTATGGATATTGACAATGTAACTGTTAAAAAATTTGTAAGAGTTGAATATAATGATAAAGCAGAAGCAAAGGCTGATGTTGAAAAGATATTCGGCATAAGTGAAATTATGGAATTTTTCGGAATGGATAATGAATTTGCTTTTGTTACAAATGAAGATAAGGAAGGCGAAATTAACAGCAAACTTAACGAATTAATAAATTGCGGGGGTATTGTAAGTATCCTTAACACTATAAGAATTGAAGGCTAGGAGGCACATTATGTTAATAGTAAAGAAGTTTGGGGGCTCCTCAGTTGCTAATGCTGAGAGAATCAATCATGTTGCTCAGACTATAGTTAAAAGTTATAAAGAAGGAAATCAGGTTGTTGTTGTGTTAAGTGCACAGGGAGATACAACAGATGAACTTATTGAAAAAGCTATGGAAATTAATCCTGATGCAAGCAAAAGAGAGCTGGATATGCTTTTGTCAACAGGTGAACAGCAGTCTGTTGCTTTAATGGCAATGGCAATTGAAAAGCTTGGATATCCTGTTATTTCTTTAAATGCTTTTCAGTGCAAGATATATTCCACATCAACTTACGGAAATGCCAGAATAAAGGATATTTCCACAGAGAGGATAAATAATGAGCTTGAAAGAAAGAATATTGTAATTATTACAGGATTCCAGGGGGTAAACAGACGTCTTGATATTACTACTTTGGGAAGAGGCGGTTCTGATACATCTGCTGTTGCTCTTGCGGCAAAGCTTGGGGCAGATATATGTGAGATTTATACAGATGTTGACGGTGTTTATACCTGCGATCCAAGAATTGTTAAAAGTGCAAGAAAACTTGATGAAATTACTTATGATGAAATGCTTGAACTTGCTACTCTTGGAGCTAAGGTGCTTCATAACCGCTCAGTTGAGCTTGCTAAAAAATATAATGTAAATTTGGTTGTGCGCAGTTCTATGACAGATGCTGAGGGTACTGTTGTTAAGGAGGATACAAAAGTGGAAAGAATGTTGGTAAATGGTGTTGCAGTTGATAAAGATGTTGCAAGAATTGCTGTAATGGGAGTAAAAGATGAGCCTGGTGTGGCGTTTAAAATATTCTCTCTTTTAAGCAAGGAGAAAATAAGTGTTGACCTTATTATTCAGTCAATAGGCAGGGAACAAACAAAAGATAAAGATATTTCATTTACTGTAACTAAGGGTGAAATGAAGCAGGCTGTTGAAATAATAGAAGCTAATAAAAAGACAATAGGTTATGATTCAATAAGCTATAATGATAATGTTGCAAAGGTTTCAGCTGTAGGTGCGGGTATGGCTACAAATCCGGGCGTTGCTTCAATGATGTTTGAGGCTTTATATGATGCAGGAATTA
The DNA here is from genome assembly GCA_964526435.1 of uncultured Lachnospiraceae bacterium. Lineage (GTDB taxonomy): Bacteria > Bacillota > Clostridia > Lachnospirales > CAG-274 > Gallispira. Next base: position 8,041 of record CAZGIC010000097.1, read on the forward strand.
ATGTGAAGATGATTTCAACTTCTGAAATTAAAATTACAGTGCTTGTAAATGACCGTGATGCAGACAGAGCTGCTATAGCAGTGCATGATAAATTTATGGATGCAGGTATGCAGCTTGGATAATCACATTTATCGGGGAATTTAATATATTATAATTACAGGACGTCAAAGTTTCCTGATATTATGTACTTGTTAATGCTAAGTACAGTTGGGTGTTAAGGGTAAATCCCCTCTCTCTTAATGCTTTTATGGG
>CAZGIC010000098.1:0-7690 GCA_964526435.1 uncultured Lachnospiraceae bacterium
TCTTCAGAATCTTCTTCTGTTTCTTCATCTGCAGTTTCTTCATCTTCTGCAGTTTCTTCTTCAGAATCTTCTTCTGTTTCTTCGTCTACAACTTCTTCTTCAGCTTCTTCAGCTTCTTCTTCAGTTGCAGTTTCATCACTTACAGCTGTTTCTCCTGCTGTAACATTAACAGTCTTTGTTTCTGCATCCCATTCTACATTGAAACCAAATAATTCAGTTAAGAATCTTATAGGAACCATTGTTCTGCTGTTAATGATAACTGCAGGTGTATCAATTTCCATAGTTGTTTCTACACCATCGCTTGTTACATTTAATGTAGTTTCACCAACAACCATTGTTGCTACAATATCGCCTAAAGTAAATGTAACAGTCTTTGTTTCTGCATCCCAGTCTACTTCACAGCCAAAAGTTTCTGCAATAACTCTTACAGGAACCATTGTTCTGCTGTCAACTATAACAGCAGGCTGATCTGTTTCCACAGCTTCACCTTCAACCAGTAAGTTAACCTGTGTATACTCTTCAGCAGATACATTTAATGCTAATGCAGATACAGTCATTGCAGCTGCAACAGCTAAAGCAATTTTCTTTTTCATTTTAATTACCTCCTTAACAAATTAAATTTGTTGACACTTAAAATTATATCATAATTATTTGATTTTGCAACATTTTGCGAATTTCTTTACATAGTTTTAATATTTTTAACATTTTTGTAAAGTAAATTTAATAAAAATAGGGACAGAAATAACTCTGCCCCCACTGCACAAAATTCAAATCATAACTGCTGCAGCATTTTCTTAACCACATCACTGACAACTTTATTATCAGCTTTGCCCTTAGTTTTAGCTGTAACAGCACCCATAACCTTGCCCATATCTTTCACAGACTTAGCGTCTACGCTTTTAATAGTTTCGCTTACAATTTCCTTAATTTCAGCTTCTGACAACTGCTCGGGAAGGTAAGCCTTCAAAAGCTCGATTTTCTTGTTAGCCTCATCTATCAAATCCTGACGCTGAGCTTTTTCAAAATCCGGCAAGACATCATTAATTTTTTTAATCTCCTTGGAAATAACAGTTAAAACACTATCGTCATCAAGGTTATCAATTTTTTCATCCTTCTCAATCTGAAGAATGCCGGCACGAACGATCTGGATAACTTCTTTTCTCACAATATCCTTTTCTTTCATAGCCGTTTTCAAGTCATTAAAAAGCTGTTCCTTCAATGACATACAATCACTATCCTTTGTGTAAATTAGTTATACTTACGCTTTCTTGCAGCTTCAGACTTCTTCTTACGCTTTACACTAGGCTTGTCATAATGCTCTCTCTTTCTTACCTCGCCCATGATACCTGCTTTAGCACAGTTTCTCTTGAAACGACGAAGAGCGCTGTCTAATGACTCATTTTCTTTTACTCTAACCTCAGACATTGTTACTTCCCTCCCTCCGGTTACATCAATCCTGCATAACTTTATATCTAAAACTATGCACTACAAAATTATACACAATTTTTTGCCTGTAGTCAACCTTATTTTTAATATTTTTTTAATTTTTTATCTAAAATAACATTACAATTTTATTACACAACCATTCATTAATTCAATTGGTTGTTTTATCATACATTTCTTTTGAACATATAATCAAAGTTTTTTAACAATGTCCATAAGTTCATCTTCATTAAATTCATAATCCTTATTGCAAAAATGACAGTGGAGCGTAGCCTTACCATCTTCTTCTATAATTTTTGCAATTTCTTCTTTACCAATGGATATAAGTGCCTTTTCAACTCTTTCTCTTGAGCAGTTGCAGTAATACTCAACAGGCACCCTGTCAAGAATATTAGGCTCAAGATCACCTATAAGATAGTCCAGAATATCCTCAGGGGTCATTCCCTTTTCAAGCATAGTAGTAACAGGCTCCATTTCATGTAACTTTATTTCAAGGGAAAATATAGTATCTTCATCAGCTTCAGGCATAAGCTGAATAATAAATCCCCCGGCCTGTTTTATTGTATAATCTTTATCTACAAGAACACCCAGTGCAACAGCAGAAGGCGTCTGTTCTGACTTTGCAAAATAATATGTCAGATCTTCAGCAATTTCTCCCGACGTCAAAGGTATCTGTCCAACATAAGGCTCCTTTAAACCCATATCCTTCATTATTGTAAGAGTTCCTTTTCCAATTGCAGTCTTTACATCAAGTTTCCCCTCTTCTGTCAAAGGCAGGTCAACTCTAGGATTTCCTGCATAACCCTTCACTCTCGATTTACTGTCTGAAGTAACCGTTATAATTCCCGCAGGTCCGTCGCCCTTTATCTGTAAAGTAAGTATATCCTCCTCACCTTTAAGCATTGAACCCATCATTGCCGCTCCCGTCAAAGCTCTGCCCAAAGCCGCAGACATTACAGGAGATGTTTTATGATACTCAAAAGCTTTTTCAACTGTTTCTCTTGTATCCGCCACAAAAACTCTTACAGAACCATTGCCGGCCGTCGCTCTTAAAATGTAATCCATGTTATTTTCTTCCTTTCGTAATCTCTCTTGCAACAAAAAATATTCTCTGACTTCTTTCTGTAGGTTCATGGAACGTCAGTTCTTCATACACTGCCTCAAACTCCAAGCCAGCTCTTTCAATAAGCTCAATTATTTCATCTATAGTATAACCTTTTTCATAATGAAATTCCTCATGTCTTTCATAAAGACCATTTTCACACTCTATAAAAAAATTGGTATAAAACTCGTTTATCCTTTCGTCACTGTCGTAATAATTTTCCCATGTATAAGCCGAATTTTCCGTAGTTTCGCAAAAGGAATTGTCTCCCAGAACATTTTCAAATTTATATATAGTATTCATATCAAATACAAAAAGTCCTTCAGGTTCCAGATAATTGTTTACAAGCTTAAACACCTGAAGCAGATCATCTGCTTCTGTAATATAATTGATACTGTCACACACAGAAATTATTGCGTCAACAGTACCATAAAGCTCAAACTCTCTCATATCCTGGTTAAGATAGAGTATATCAGGATATTTATCCCGTGACTTTTCAATTGCTTTTGCAAGCATTTCTTCCGAAACATCTATACCTATCATGTCAAATCCGTTTTCAGCAAGTCTTTGGGTCATATTTCCCGTACCACAGCCAAGCTCTGCAATAATGTTTGTATTGTTTACAAGGCCGTGTCTTTTAAAAATTTCTTTTATATATTCTGCCCACTGATCATAGGGTGTATCCGCCATAAACTTATCATATACCTGTGCAAAACTTTCATATGCCATATGCTAAACCTCCAAATACAAACTCTCAAATAAATAAAATTAATTATATAAAAAATTTATCTTCCAAACACCCAAAGCTGTATAACAGCCAGCACTTCCCTTGCATAATTAGGCAGCAGAGAAGGAATACTTGTCCCCGCATTATAAGCTCTGGCATCAAGTCCGTTCAATTTAGCCAGTTCTCCCGCTCTGTAAGAGTGGAATGAATTTGTTATGTAAACCACAGTATAATTTTCTCCGAGTATTTCATCAAGAATAGCCTTTGAAAACTTATAATTTTCGTTTGTAGATGTTGCCTTGTCTTCCATTAAAATAATATCTTCTGAAATTCCTCTTTCAGCAAGATACTTATACATTGCCTCTGCCTCTGTACAATCTTCCTGGGGGCCCTGTCCTCCGCTTACCACTATTAAAGCATTGGGATTTTTACTGTTATAATCTATGGCCGCATCAAGTCTGTCAGCAAGATTTCTGCTTGGAACGGAGCCATGTAAACCGCATCCAAGGACAATAACAGCCTCTTCATTAAATTCTGCGGAATTTGCCTGTGCCATAACACCTATAAACACCATAAAAGCAACAAATAAAGTACAGCCCAAAGCAAAAAGCCTTTTTCCCCACTTTATTATTTTTTTGTCAGGAAGATAACACCATACAGCAATTATAATTCCTGCCGCCATAGGTATAAAAACACCTATATTAAAATTATTAAAAAAAGCATAACAAAGCATAAAGCCTGCAAGAAGTATACCTATTGCAGTCATTATTATCTTTTTCATATGATCCTCTCCTGTTCAAAAATCAGCATTTAGATTTTTGAATATGTAAAAAAACAAATTACTTAATACTAAAGTATACACTATATCCGTCACTAAAACAAGTTTTTTATATTACATTTTATTGACAAAATATTCCTTATCTGATAAAATACATTCATGAAGATGACAAAGGTCACACAAAGGGGTGCACCACCGCAGAAAACTCTTTAATCTCTGCAAGGTGCAGGAATGTACAGCCAAATGTACAGCTCTCTTTGTGTGTCCTTTTTATTTTATAAAAAGAGGTGATTATATGATTAAAATAAATGGAAAAGAATCTCCAAATGCCCTGGGAATGACAGTTAAAGACTACCTTTTATCAAATAATTTTAAACTTACATTTGTAGCAGTGGAACTTAACGGAAATATTCTTCCAAAATCAGAATATGAAAATTATATTATAGCTGAAAACGACACCCTTGAAATAGTAAGCTTTGTAGGGGGTGGCTGATTTGACAAATGAGGACTTTAAAAACGCCCTTATAGAAAGACACGGTAAATATATATACGAAAAACTCAAAAACAGTAAAATTGCCATTGCAGGCTTAGGGGGACTTGGCTCAAATGTTGCTATATCACTGGCAAGGGCAGGCATAGGGGAACTTTTTCTTGTTGATTTTGACACAGTTGATATAACAAATCTCAACAGACAGCAATACTTTACAGAGGATATAGGCAAAAAAAAGACAGAAGCCCTCTCTGCTTTTATAAGGAAAATAAACCCTGTAATAAAACTGGAAACAGCAGATACATATGTGACAGAGGAAAACGCTTTAAGCCTTTTTAAAGACTATCCTATTGTATGTGAATGCTTTGACAAAGCAGAAAATAAGGCAATGCTCATAAACACCCTCCTGAGCGAAACTAAAGACATAACAATAGTTTCAGCCTCAGGAATGGCAGGCTATGGCAGCAGCAATACAATAACCACATCAAAACTAATGGAAAGGCTCTATCTGTGCGGTGATAAAATTTCAGGCATTGAACAGGGGCTGGGACTTATGTCTCCCCGTGTAACATTGTGTGCCATGCACCAGGCAAATGCAGTTTTAGAAATAATACTTGACAGTAAAGGAGATAAATAAAATGGAAAACGATAAATTAATAATAGGCGGTCATGAATTTAATTCAAGATTTATATTAGGTTCAGGAAAGTATTCTCTTGACCTTATAAAAGCCGCAGTTGAAAATGCAGGAGCAGAAATTATTACCCTTGCCTTAAGACGTGCAAATTCCAATGTTGACAATATTTTAAACTATATTCCGGAAGGAGTTACCCTTCTCCCAAATACATCAGGTGCAAGAAATGCCGATGAGGCAGTAAGAATTGCACGACTTTCAAGAGAGCTTGGATGCGGCGACTTTGTTAAGATTGAGATAATGAGAGATTCAAAATATCTTCTCCCTGATAACTATGAAACAATACGTGCAACAGAAATCCTTGCAAAAGAAGGCTTTATTGTAATGCCTTATATGTATCCTGACCTTAATGTTGCAAGAGATCTTAAAAATGCAGGTGCGGCAACAATTATGCCTTTAGGTGCTCCTATAGGCACAAACAAAGGCATTGTAACAAAAGAATTTATAAAGATATTAATAGAAGAAATTGATCTTCCTATTATTGTAGATGCAGGCATTGGCAAGCCTTCACAGGCGTGTGAAGCAATGGAAATGGGTGCAGCAGCAGTAATGGCAAATACAGCCATAGCTACAGCAGGCAACATTCCTGCTATGGCTGAAGCCTTCAGAAAGGCAATAGAAGCAGGAAGAACAGCATATCTTTCAGGTATGGGCAGAGTTCGTGACAGAGCAGCAGCTTCATCACCCCTTACAGGCTTTTTACATGACTAAAAATAAAAGGAGAAAATAAAAATGGACGAATTAACAAATCCCGAATTAAGAATAAATCATATGGAATACCTTCCCGATATGGAAAATATCGGCTCAGAAATACAAGACAAAGTAATTTCAGCAATGGAAAACTATAATGCAGATAAATACACAACAGAAGATGTAAAAGCTGCCCTTGAAAAAGATGTTCTTTCTCTTGATGACTTCGGTGCCCTTCTTTCCCCTGCCGCCCTTCCTATGCTTGAAGAAATTGCACAGAGGGCACAGCTTGAAACAAGAAAGCACTTTGGAAACAGCATACAAATGTTTACACCTCTTTACATTGCAAACTATTGCGAAAACTATTGTATTTACTGCGGCTTTAACTGCCATAACAAAATACACAGAGCAAAACTCAATGCAGAGGAAATAGAAAAAGAAATGAAAGCCATTGCTGAAACAGGACTTGAAGAAGTTCTTATACTTACAGGTGAAAGCAAAAAGATGTCAGATGTTGAGTACATAGGTGAAGCCTGCAAAATAGCAAAGAAATACTTCAAAGTAATAGGTCTTGAAGTATATCCTATGAATACTGATGAGTATCATTATCTTCATGAATGCGGTGCTGACTATGTAACAGTATTTCAGGAAACCTATGATTCAGACAAATACGAAACACTTCACCTTGCAGGACACAAAAGAATATTCCCCTACAGATTAAACGCACAGGAAAGAGCCATAAGCGGCGGTATGAGAGGTGTAGGCTTTGCGGCACTTCTGGGACTTTCAGATTTCAGAAAGGACGCCTTTGCAGTTGGTACTCATGCCTATTTGATACAGCAGAAATACCCTCATGCAGATATAGCCTTTTCTTGCCCAAGACTCCGTCCTATTATAAACAACGATAAAATAAATCCAAGGGATGTACACGAACCTCAGCTCTTGCAGGTTATGTGTGCTTACAGAATATTCCTTCCTTTTGCAAGTATGACTATTTCAACAAGAGAGTGCGCAAGATTTAGAGATAACTCAATTAAAATTGCCGCTACTAAAATTTCAGCAGGCGTTGACGTTGGAATAGGCGGTCACGGCGATAATGAGAAAAAAGGCGATGAACAGTTTGAAATAAACGACAGCAGAAATGTAAAAGAAGTTTACGAAGCCATTATAGCCCAGGGATTACAGCCTGTAATGAGTGAATACATTTATGTATAAGGAGCATAATTATGTACAAAAAAGTTGCCATAACAAACAGAAATCTTTGTACTGACTTATTGGAACAGATAAAAATACTTGATAACTCCGACTTTGACTATATAATTTTGAGAGAAAAAGATTTATCTCTTGAAGAATATACTCTCCTTGCCGAAAAAGCCATAAATTTAAGCCATAAAATCATACTACATAACTATGTTGAAGCTTGCGAAACACTTGACTACAAAAAAATACATCTGCCCCTTAACACCTTAAGGGATTATTATACAAAGCTTAAGGGATATGAAATAATTGGTGCCTCCACTCACAGCATTGCAGAAGCAAAGGAAGCTGAAAAACTAGGAAGCACATATGTTACAGCAAGCCCTATATTCAGAACAAAATGCAAGGAAGACGTAGAACCTAAAGGACTTTACTGGCTAAAGGAAATATGTAAGAGCGTAAGTATCCCTGTTTATGCTCTCGGCGGCATCAATAATATAAACGCACAAAACTGTATAGAGGCAGGAGCAGAAGGCGTCTGTATGATGAGCAGTGCAATGACATATAAATA
>CAZGIC010000099.1:0-7617 GCA_964526435.1 uncultured Lachnospiraceae bacterium
TTCTTTCAACTTCTTCCTTTTATATAAAGGAATTAACTTTGGGATTGAGTTTATTTGTCAAGTTATTTAGTTTTCAATGTTCTAATTTATGAAATCAATTAAAACCATCATTTGCTTTGATTTCAATTAATTTCATTTTTTGCCATCTCTGTGACAGCTTACTTATTTTATCACAGTTTCAAGCTTTTGTCAAGAACTCTTTAACTTTTTTCAAAGTTTTTTGTTCTTAACTTCTGCAACTTTTCAGTCATAACTTATTTAGTTTATCATAACTTTCAACATTTGTCAAGAACTTTTTTACATTTTTCAACATTTTATTCTTGACTCTTGCGACTTATCAGTCGCAACTTGTTTAGTTTATCACAAATTTCAACATTTGTCAACAACTAATTTTACCTTTTTTGCAATTTTATTTTTAGCAAAACGGAGATGGAGAGATTTGAACTCTCGCGCCGCTTTCACGACCTACTCACTTTCCAGGCGAGCCCCTTCAACCACTTGGGTACATCTCCAAACACTCTCACATCTATTATATATTGCCAATCCAAAATTAGCAAAAAAAATAACGCAGAGGGTGGGATTCGAACCCACGGTCCCTTTCGAGATCACTGGTTTTCAAGACCAGCTCCTTAAACCGCTCGGACACCTCTGCATTTTATTTATTTTGTTGAGTTATCTTTTTGACCGCCTCAACAAAACATAGTATATCATACCTTTTTCACATTGTCAAGCACTTTTTTAAAATTTTTTATAGATTTTTTTATTTTTTTGTGATACACTATATAAAAAGGCGTAATAATCTCTATTTTAAGCCAAAAAGGAGCTTGCATATGAAAAACGAAATAATAGAACTTTTTACAAGACTTATAAAATATGATACCACATCTGATCCGGAAAGTAAAGATTATCCTTCTACTGAATCCCAGGTATTTTATGCCGATGTTTTGGCAGGAGAACTGACCCGTATCGGACTTAAAGATATTTCAATAGACAGATACAGCTATGTAACAGCAACCCTCCCCGGAAACACAGAGGGACCTGCAATAGGTTTTATATCACATATGGACACAAGTCCTGACTGCAGCGGTAAAGAAATAACACCTATTATAATAGAAAACTATACTGGTGATCCAATAAAAAGGAATGGACCCGCCCTCACCGCTGAGGATTTCCATGAATTAAAACAGTATATAGGAAAAACTATTATATGCTCAGACGGAACTACACTTCTGGGAGCAGATGACAAAGCCGGTATAACAGAAATTATAATAGCAGTTAAATACTTAATTGAACACCCTGATATAAAACATCCAACTATCAAAATAGCCTTCACCCCAGACGAAGAAATTGGTGCCGGAGTTGACCATTTTGATGTAAAAGCCTTTGGGTGTGACTATGCCTATACTATTGACGGCGGAATTCTCGGAGAAATAAGCTATGAAAACTTTAACGCCGCAAGAGCAAAAATCCATATAACAGGAAAAAGTGTTCATCCGGGCAGTTCAAAGGGCTTAATGGTAAACGCAGGACTTATTGCCTGCGAATTTAACTCAATGCTGCCTCAAAACGAAACACCTTCCCAAACAGAAGGCTACGAAGGTTTTTACCATTTAACAAAATTAAACGGTAACGTTGAAAAAGCCCGCCTTGATTATATAATACGTGATTTTGACAAAACTTCTTTTGAAAACAGAAAACATTTTATAGAAGAAACTGTTCATAAGCTTAATGAAAAATATGGTGAAAATACAATTAAGCTCGAGCTTTATGACGAATACTACAATATGACCGAAATCATAAACAAAAATAAATATGTTCTTGACAGAGCCATAAAAGCAATTAAAGAAACCGGCACCGAACCTTTAATCGAACCTATAAGAGGCGGCACCGACGGTGCAAGACTTTCATATATGGGACTTCCTTGTCCAAATATTTTCACAGGCGGACATAATTTCCACGGTCCCTATGAATTTATATGTGTTGAAAGTATGGTTAAGGCAGTTGAAACAATAATAAACATTGCCACTGCATAATTTTCTTATATTTATAAGCGAAATACCAAAGATAAAAGGGGCTGTCGCAAAATGAATAAATTTTTATTCATTTGCGGCAGCCCTTTCCTGCAATAACACACAATAAAATTATTTAATTACCCTTACTCAAATCTTGCTATAAACACAGGAGGATTATCCTGGCACTGAACCATATAAGATATAACCTCACTTATATTGCTGAACTCATTAAATTCAAGTTCATTGTTATCATTAATATATCCCACAAGTCTTCTGCCATTCTGGAGCTGAATATATGCAAATCTGTCACATTTGCATGCATACATATCTGTTTTTTCATCTTCCGTTATCATACCAAGGTTAACAAGAGCCTCAGCTATTTCATCCATTTCATCTGTCTGTATAGAACCAAAATCAGATATGTTGTAAATCGGCAGAAGTCCCAGATCCATATCAGGATAAACAGAGTTGATTTCAATATATGAGTTTTCTGAAATTGCAAGCTCACTGTTTGTAACTTTCCAGCCATTGTCATTTTCAAGAGCAATTTCTACTATATTGGCAGGATCAGAAATATGGTTTGCAACAACCACCGCATATTTGTCATCACATGCAATGTGTTTAATATCTATGTCATCCCCCGTAAGTCCTGCGGCTTCAATTATAGCAGTATGCTCATCAGAACCTCTTACCGGATTTCTCTCTTCCCCATGCAGCGGAGCGTATTTCATAAGAAGATCTTTAAATTCCTCCTCTGTAAACAAAGCATCTTCGCCATCTGCCGAAGTCACATAATATCCGCTGCTTGAATTCAATGAAACAAATATTGAAAGCTCATCTCCCGTCATTGAACTTACAACATCATAAGGCATAACATAGAGCACGTCCATTTCTGCAACAATCTTTGCTGAAATTATATCCTCATCATCAATATCATCAGCCATTATATTAATTCTGTCGGTGTAGCTGTATAAAAGTCCATACTGACTTGTAAGAGTCTTTTCATTCTTGTTTTCAGCAAGATACTCCTCAGACTTTACCGCAAGCTCCTGCATCTGTCCCTTAAGTTCATCCGTAAGTTCAATATCTGAAAGTCCTATAGCTATTTCTATAATGCTTGCCCTTCTGTAAATATAATATCCCACAGTCGCTGCCGCAATAACAACAATAACCACCACAAGAGCAATTATCCTGCCCTTATTTGATTTATTATTTTTACCTATCTGACTTTCAAGGCTTATATTATTGTTCTCCATTTGTATATTCAATCTCCTTATCTTTTATCGTTTCAAATACATCTTCAATTTCCTTTTTGTGTATTCCGAGAATTTTTGACACCTTCTCCTCAAGAACTTCTCTATCGTCGCTGTAATCAATTATGACTTCCCACACAGGGTTATAGTCATCATCTGCATCAACCACCTGAGCAATCCCCTCAAAACAGTCCGTGTCATAATAATCATATATTGCAGAATACTCCCAATCCTCCACATCTCTTTCAGTGGACAACTTAATATGAAGTTTTCTGCCTTCATCTTCGTCAACAGCAAATATATTTACAATATATCCCACATTTTCCGTAAGGTCAAGACTTTCAAGTTCTTTTTCAAGAAAGCCCGTACTTTTATTCTTAAGCATTATTACAATTATAGTTTCTTCCATTAATAGTCCTCCTGTTCAACTGCCTCATCCCAGCTATGTCTGTGCAGATGACCTTCAAAACTGCAGCCCTTAAAGCCATTCTGTCTTAAAGCCTCATACAGCACAATAGCAACTGAATTTGACAAATTAAGACTTCTATACTGTTCAAGCATAGGTATTCTTACGCAAGTCTTGCTGTATTTAAGCAGTATTTCTTCCGGAATACCGCTTCCCTCACTGCCAAACATAATAAAGTCATCATCACTGTATTTAACATCTGTATAACAGCGCTGTGCCTTTGTGGTAGCCATATAGATTTTTGCTCCCGGGTTTTTCTCCAGAAAATCTTCAAAATTATCATAATATGTTACATCCAGGTCTTTCCAGTAATCCATGCCTGCTCTTTTTAATGTCTTGTCATTGATGGTAAATCCAAAAGGTCTTATAAGATGCAGCCTTGTACCCGTTGCAACACATGTTCGCCCTATATTTCCCGTATTCATAGGGATTTCAGGCTGATGTAAAATTATATTCATAATAAATCACTCTTCCCATTTTTTATCTTCTTTATAATATCACAAAAACAATTATATTACAATAATATTAGCTGTTTTTTTATTGTCTGGAATTTTATTTAATATAACTATTGACAAAATACATATTTTGTATTATTCTTAAATAAGAATAATTATCGGGAGGGATTGTTATGAACCGGCTTGCAGAAAATTTAAAAGCAAACAAGCTCAAAGTAACTCCACAGCGTCTGGCTATATATACATACCTTACTAAAACAACAAGTCATCCCACTGTTGAAACAATATATAATGACCTTAGAGAGAATTTCCCTACAATGAGTCTTGCCACAGTATATAAGACTGTAGCTTCTCTCAGAGATGCTCATCTTATAAAAGAATTTAATGTTGGTGAAGACTTTAACCGCTATGATGCAAACACAGCTTCTCATGCTCACTTAATCTGTAAAAAGTGCCACAATGTATATGACCATTTTGGTAATGTTGACATATCTGAAAATATCAGCGAAATCAAGAAGCTCTCCGACTTTGAAATTGATTCCTGCGACATTTATTTTTATGGTACATGCAGTAATTGCAGGGACAAATAAAACAAGGGGACTTTTCGATACCTGTAAGACTTCATTCCGAAGTCTTTTTTATTTTGATTTTTCCTATTTATTTACCAGAGAAAGCAGTTCCGGTAACCGATTGCTGTAAAATGGTATTATCCGGACAATAACATATAAAGACATTGGATAATTTAAATTTAAGACAGAAAATGTCCTCAAAATTTTATTGTTAATTAAAATCTATATTAACACCCTTCGGAACATATTCCACTAAAAAAACTTGTCCTTAAAATGATAAATGCCCTTTAATATTTTATATCTGAAATTGATTTGTCTCTAATTACAGACAAAATCTTCTTTTGATCTGCTTCAAAAATCTTATCTGTAACGAAATTCCTGACCCATGAAACAAATGTTTTTAAACAAATTTTAACAAAAAATTAAAAATATAAAAATTTCAAAAAAACTATTGACTTGGAGTTAACTTCATCATTTATATTTAAATTGAATACAAGAGGATTTATATATAAATAAAAATACCGGAGTTGTATCATAAATATCTATGTTATAAGACGGAAACATTGAATTGACATTTTATTTTTAAACTCCTGAACACAAAATCAAATACCACAAACACTATGTCATTTCTATGCTTTCCGTTTTATATATTAAAGCAATGCTGTAATTGAATTATTTAAGAAGGAGGTAAATATTATGAAGAAAAAAATCATCTCACTTGCCGTTATTGTGGCAATATTTTCAGGAACATTGTGCATAACATCCTTTGCCTTTGGCACTCAGAAAAGTATAACTGTAAATGACGGTGTTTCCGTGTATATGAATGGTGAAGAACTCAATATGACTGATGCCAACGGAAACCCTGTTACAGGCTTTGTCTATGAGGGAACAACTTACGTACCGGCAAGGGCAATTTCTGAAGCAAACGGAATGGATGTTACATGGGATCAGCAGACAGGTACAGTCTATATAACAGACCCTGAAACCTCTGACGAAACATCACAGCAGTCTGCTCAGACAACCGAAAGTGAAGCTTCCCTTACTACATATTCAGGAGATGTAATAACATTATCGTCTCTTGAACACCGCACAGAAAGCTCAGATGCACCTGTTGTATACTATACTTCTGACATAAGTTCAGATTCTCTTGTAGAGATGTATGAAGCTCTTGGTGTTGATTTACAGGGTAACGTAGGTGTAAAAATGTCAACAGGTGAAGCAGGAAACGAAAATTATCTTCATCCTGAATTTATAAAAGACCTTGTTGACCTTGTAAACGGTACAGTCATTGAATGCAACACTGCTTACGGCGGCAGCAGAGCAACGACAGCTGTTCATGAGCAGACAATAGCAGATCATGGCTTTGACCTTGTGGGCGGAGTTGATATTCTGGACAGAGACGGCGAAATGGAACTTCCCGTTGAAGGCGGTACTCACTTAAGTGTTGACTATGTAGGTGCAAATCTTGCAAACTATGATTCAGTTATAGCTCTTTCACACTTTAAGGGACATGCTATGGGCGGTTTCGGCGGTGCTCTCAAGAACATATCAATAGGACTTGCTTCCTCATCAGGCAAAGTCTGGATACACACAGCAGGCACAAGCAGATCCGGCGGAATTACATATAACGATCAGGAAGCCTTTATAGAATCTATGGCAGAATCTGCAAAAGCAGTTGACGATTATCTCGGAGATAATATTGTATACATAAGTGTAATGAACAACCTTTCCGTTGACTGTGACTGTGTCGGCAGTCCTTCTGACCCGACAATGGGCGATATAGGTATACTTGCATCAACTGACCCTGTTGCCCTGGATCAGGCTTGCGTTGATCTTGTATATGCTGTTCCTGACGGTGCTGACTTAATTGAAAGAATGGAATCAAGACTTGGACCTCATATTCTTGAACACGCAGAGGACATAGGCTTAGGTTCAACGAGCTACAATCTGGTGAATTTAGATGACTGATATAATCAGACGGGAAGCCATATATCTGTGGTATTACTTTGATATACAAATAAGACAGATACTGCCCTACTGGGCTTTAGGCATTGTCATAGGTTCAGTTATATCTGTCTTTGCAAAAGAAAAAATAAATAAAGCAGTAGCAGCCCTGGGAAGCACAAAATTAGGTGTTTTAGGTATTATACCTGCCTCACTCCTTGGCATTGCATCCCCTCTATGTATGTACGGAACAATACCTATTTGTGCTTCTCTTTCAAAAATAAAGCTGAGAGAAGACTGGATAGCTGCATTTATGATGAGTTCAATACTCTTAAATCCTCAGCTCCTTATTTATTCTGCTGCTCTGGGAACATATGCCTGTGTATTACGGTTTATATTTTGTACTTTCGGAGGAATATTTGCAGGACTTATGATATATCTTTTCTTTGATAAAAAAACCTTTTTCAATTTTACAGGTTTTGAAAAGAACTCTACCCGTGATACAGACCCCAATATATTCCTCCGTCTTTTAAAAAATATATGGAGAAATATAAAAGTTACAGGACCGTATTTTCTCATAGGTATACTTCTTACAGCACTTTATCAGAGATACATACCACAGCATGCTTTTGCAAGCCTTTTTGGTGAGAAAAATCATGGCTTCGGTATTCTCCTTGCCGCAACAATAGGTGTGCCTGTATATGTATGCGGTGGCGGTACTATACCACTTCTTGCCCAATGGCTGCAAAGCGGTATGACAATGGGAGCCGGTGTATCATTTATGATAACAGGTCCCTCAACCAAAATTACCAATTTGTCAGCACTTAAAACAGTCCTTGGTATTAAACACTTTGTTATGTACATCTGCTTTGTTATTGTCTATTCAATACTAAGCGGATTTATTACAGATTATTTGCT
>CAZGIC010000100.1:0-3790 GCA_964526435.1 uncultured Lachnospiraceae bacterium
AACCACTGTTCAGTCCCCTCAACGCCTTCCGCCAGATCAAGTCCATGCTTTCCGTCAGGGAAAATATGCAGTTCAAAAGGACAGCCCTTTTCCTTCATAGCCATTCCCATTTCAAGAGAATTTCTGCAGTCCACACTCTTATCCTCAAATGTATGCCATATAAAAGTTGGAGGCATATCATCTCTCACAGCTTTCTCACCTGAAAGCTTTTCCCTGAGCTCCTCACTGTCACCGCATAAATTTTCCCCTGAACGTGCATGTGAAATTTCCCTTGAAACACTTACCACAGGATAACACATACAAAGAGCATCAGGTCTTGCAGAAACACTGTCAATTTCATCTACAGGTTCATATTCAAATCTGTCATAATTTTCCGCAGTAATGCAGGCAAGATGACCCCCTGCACTAAATCCCATAATTCCTATTCTGTTTTCGTCTATATTGTACTTTTCGGCATTATACCTTATGTATCTCATAGCCCTTTTAGCGTCCCATAAATATACAGGGTGGCTGTAAGGAGCAACTCTGTAATAAAGCACAAAGGCACTTATACCCTGCTCATTAAGTTTTTCTGCCACATTTGCCCCCTCATGGTCAGAAAGGTGGTCATATCCCCCTCCCGGCAGAATAAGAAAACAACTGTGTTTTTCACCGTCATTTATTACGAACTCTTCAAGCTCAGGTTTATTTAAATTTGTGTCATTGTCATACTCTGCCCTGTATCCCAAAGGCTTTCCCTTCCATATATTTATCATATTTACACCTACTTTGTAATTATTTCACAGCCGTCCTCAGTTACAAGCACAGTATGCTCCCACTGTGCTGAAAGACTGCCGTCAGCAGTAGTTACTGTCCAGCCGTCAGTCCTTGACACATTACAGTCCCATGTGCCTGCATTTATCATAGGCTCTACAGTAAACATCATTCCGGGTACCATTATCATTGTTTTTCTGTCTGTTCTGAAATGATTTACAATAGGATCATCGTGGAATTTAAGTCCCACACCATGACCGCATAAAGCTCTTACAACGCCGTATCTGTTTTTGTCTGCAATGTCATTTATAACATTGCCTATATCTCCCACAGGTCTGTATGGCTTAACAGCCTCAATTCCTGCATACATACACTCCTTTGTCACTTCAACAAGCTTTCTTGCCTCATCACTTACATTACCTATCATATACATTCTGCTCATATCAGAATAATAGCCATTTAAAATAGTAGTTACATCTACATTTACAATATCTCCGTCTTTTAATATTTCCTTTGTACTTGGTATACCGTGACAAACCACATTATTTATTGACGTACAGCAATGCTTTGGAAAATCACCGTATTTATAGGGTGCGCAAATTCCCCCTGCCTCTGTTGTCATATCATAAACAAGCTTATCTATTTCCTCTGTGCTTATGCCTTCTTTTATAAAATCATCAAGAGCGTCCATAATAGCAACAGAAACCTTTGCACTTTCTCTGACTCCCTCTATCTGTTCGGGAGATAATATAAGACGTCTGTCAGGCATGGGATAAGCCTCTTCCACAAACTTTTCAAGCTTTTCCTCGTCACTTCTTTCATGGCAGGCCTTGTATTTTTTACCTGACCCACACCAGCATCTGTCATTTCTTCCTATTTTAAACATAACTCAACCTCGTTTCTGTAATATTCAACAATATCTTTGTAATCCTTGTCATTAAGAGCCCTTCTTCCATGTTCATTCATTGTATAAACTCCCCTGTCAAGCCTTACAAACCAGTTATGGTGATTTTTTTGAACAACATATCTGATATTATCCTTGCAATCCCTCGTCTTTATCTGTCCGTATTTTTCTATGTAACATAAGGCAGCTATAACGCTTTCCTTATGAGCCGTCACAATTTTTCTTCTTGTCTGTCCCCCAAGATTAAGTGACATTTTTCTTACTTCAACTTCTTTTTCAATTCCACGCCTTCTGTACTTCTTAGCCTCTGAGTCTATTCCCCTTGGTTCAAGTACAAGGTCAACTCTTTTAGTGGAATTAAGCACCACAAGAAGTCCGCAGTCAAGAGCTTTTAAAAGTTCAATTTTCTTTCTGAATGCTCTGCTGCCCATATTTTTAGGTCTGGGTATTACGGCATAAACATAAGGCGTCATTTTCTTTCTCTCAACAAGCTGATACATAAGTTCAATTGTAAAACCCTTTTTAAGCTCACATATAACAACAATGTCATCTCTTGTTGCCACAACATCGCAGTCCCTGACCTCAGCATCTACCTTAAAACCCATATCGGCAAAATACTTCTGCACGGGCAGATACATTTCCGTTTCATTTTTTATCATTTTTCATTACCTGCCATAAAGTTTTCAATTTCATCAGCAGTTCTTATTATATCCTTTGAAAGCACTCTGCATCCGTCTTTTGTTACAATTACATTGTCCTCAATTCTTATGCCGATCTCCTCTTCAGGAATATAAAGTCCCGGTTCAACAGTAAACACCATACCCTCCTGCAAAAGACCTTCATTGTGTCTGCCCACATCATGGGTTTCAAGTCCCAGCATATGGCTCACACTGTGGAAATAGTATCTGTTTACTTCCTCATCATTTTTTATAAGACCGATTTTCTTTAATTCACAGGCATAGTGTTCCTTTAAAATTTCATTTAGCCTTTTAAATTCAATACCTGGCTTTATAGCCTCTATAACCTTTTTCTGACCCTCAAGAACTATGTTGTAAATTTCCTTCTGTCTTTTAGTAAATTTACCGTTTACAGGGAATGTTCTTGTAATATCCCCGTTGTAATATTCCCACTGGGCACCTACATCAAAGAGTATAAGATCCCCGTCCTTAGTTTTACAGTTGTTATCAGAATAGTGAAGCACAGTACCGTTAATTCCGCTTGCAGCAATAGATTTAAAAGCAAAATCCTTTACACCGTTTTTCTTTAACTCAAAGTCAAAATAGGCTTCTATTTCATATTCCATCATACCTGCCCTTGAATTTTTCATCATGGCATAAATACCCTTTTGTGTTATGTCAATTGCCTTTTGAATTTTTTCAATTTCACAGTCTTCCTTTATCATTCTGAATTCAGCAATTATATTATGAACATTTATAAAATTAATATATGGATAATTTCTCCTTATTTTTTCTGCAAGAGGCAGACTGTCGCCCCATATTTCAAAATCTCTGTTTTCAAAATCCATATACACATTTTCTATTCTCTTATTAAACATAACGGAGGCAAAAACTTCACTGAATTCATCAATATATGAAACATTATCTATACCGCTTATTTTTCTGACCTCATCAGGAAGCATAACAGCTCCCACCCATTTAGCCTTTACCTCGTCATATCTTTCAATAAAAGCAGTTGTTTCACAAATCTGACCCTTTTTATACATAAAAATTATCATATTCTGTCTGTCAAGACCTGTCATATAATAAAAATTTCTTAAAGGTGTAAAGGGATAATTCTCATCTCCAAGCTTTTTGGGAGCCTTACCGCTGAAAAGCACAGCAGCCGAATTATCTTTCATAACATCATATAATTTTTTTCTGTTTCTTTCAAAAAAATTGCTGTCCATATTAACCACTCCAATCATAAATTAGTATACCTCTAAATCAATATTTTTTCAATATTTTTATCATTTTAAGTTTTCCTGTTTTTTGTATTAAATATATGCTATAATTAAACAATCGGAAATAATACTGCAAAGGAGGATAAAATACAATGGCAGACTCACTCAGAACAATATACAAAACATACAGAGATATAATTCTGATTTCATTAACCGCCATACCCATAGGCATA
>CAZGIC010000100.1:3890-7558 GCA_964526435.1 uncultured Lachnospiraceae bacterium
TGGGGCTTAACGGCAGTAAAATATATCCCTATGACTGGCTTTTAAAATTTATACTTACAGTTTTGACCCTTTCAGCAGGTTTTCAGGGAGGAGAAGTTACGCCTCTTTTTTCCATAGGTACAGCTCTTGACGTAACTCTTTCGGGCATTTTCAATATTCCCTTTGAACTTGCCGCCGCTCTTGGATATGCAGGAGTATTCTGCAGTGCAACAAATACATATTTTGCTCCTGTATTTATAGGTGCAGAAGTTTTTGGTTATAACTATATGCCGTACTTTTTTATTGTCTGCACTGTCTCATATGTATTTAATATGAATAAATCAATTTATAGTCTTCAAAATAAAAATTATTAAAAGCAATTATAAAATTTACCATTGAGTAAATAATGACCCTTTTCAGATTCAAAAACTTTATATAAATTTTCCTTTATCTCTTGACAAAAAATCTCAAAAGGGTTATCATATAGTTAGCACAAACTAACTTATTGAAGAATTTTGTTTATCGGAAAGGTGGTATTAATTATGTCTGCTGAAATTTTATTGTTTTCCGAACTTATTAAACGTGTTGTTATAGTTTTATGTGTTTTATTTTTATTCTGGATTAAGAAAAAACTTTTTGAAATGGTAAAAAGAAGCTGAATTTTTTACAAAAATATATTAAATTAATTTTAGTTTCCCGGTTAAATACTTAAATCTAACCGGGAAATTTTTTTATAAATTTTATCACTTTTTATTTTTCTTTTGGATTAAATATACATGCCATTACAAAGGCTGATACAATAGCGGCAGTTATTCCTCCTGACGCCGCTTTTAATCCTCCTGTCAGTATTCCAATAAATCCTGCTTTATCTACCTCACTCATTACACCCCTTGCAAGAGTGTTTCCAAACCCCAGTAAAGGCACACTTGCCCCTGCTCCTGCAAATTCCACAAGTTTCTGATACCATCCAAGTCCACCCAGAATACAGCCTGATATAACAAACAATACAAGTATTCTTGCAGAAGTAAGCTTTGTTTTGTCAATTAAAATCTGCCCTATTACACATATAAGTCCGCCTACACAAAAAGCCTTTATATAGTCCAACATTTTCACCTCAATTCTCAATGCCTACACAATGAGCTATTCCTGCTATACTTTCACCCTGCTGTACACTTGTAGGACTCATTAAAGCTCCCGTAGGCACAAAAAGAAGCTTATTTATATTCTTATGCCTTAATTTATTATACAGCATTCCTGCAAAGGTTACAGCAGAACAGGCACATCCGCTTCCACCGCAGTGGGTATCCTGAAATTCTTTATCAAATATTTCAATACCGCAGTCTATATGTTTTTTACTTATATCAATTCCCTTTTTATTAAGCAAATCTATAAGCAATTTCTGCCCCACATATCCCAGATCCCCTGTGGCAATTACATCATAATAATCAGGCTCAAATCCAAAATCAGTCAGGTGCTGATATATTACATCAGCGGCAGCAGGTGCCATGGCCGCCCCCATATTATTTGCATCTGTTATACCCATACCAATTATTTTGCCTGTAGTAATTCTCCTTATATAGGGATGTTCATTTTTTATGGCAAGCACTGCCGCACCATCTCCCGTAACTGTCCATGTAGCAGTAGGAGTTCTCTGTGTTCCAAGATCCATTGGAAATCTGAACTGTTTTTCAGCAGAAGCAAAATGACTTGAAGCACCGCACAAAACATATTTTGCACCTCCGCTTTCAAGGAGCACTGCCCCAAGCCCCATAGCCTCTCCCATTGTAGAGCAGGCACCAAATATACCGAAAAAGGGTATTTTAAGACTTCTTACTCCATATGTGGAGCCACAGCACTGATTAAGGAGATCCCCTGTCACAACATAGCTTATATCGGAAGGATTTAACCCGGCCTTATTTACGGCAAGCTTTAAATTATCTGATGCAATCTTGCTCTCTGCCTTTTCCCAGCTGTCCTGTCCCATTAAATTGTCTGTAAGTATAACATCAAAATACTCCCTTAAAGGACCTTCTCCCTCCTTTGTGCCTACAGTGGACGCTGTAGCTATAACAGAAATATCCCTTTCAAATTCCATTGATTGTTTACCCACATGCCTTGCCATATTTCCTCCTAAGATAAAAAATAATATATTATTCCCACAACAATTGATGTAAGCACACCATAAAGAATAACAGGTCCTGCAACTATAAATATCTTGGCACCAAGTCCCAGAATAAAACCTTCTTTTTTAAATTCAATTGCAGGTGCCGTTACTGAATTTGAAAACCCCGTAATGGGCACAACAGAACCTGCTCCGGCAAATCTTCCAAGCTTGCTGTAGAGTCCCAGTCCCGTAAGAACTGATGCTGTAACTATAAGTATAACCGATGTATAAAAAGCACTTTCTTCTGTACTCATTCCAAACACACTGCACCAGTTCATTATAAACTGCCCTATGGAGCATATTATTCCCCCTATAATAAAAGCTCGTATACAGTTTTTTATTATAGGACTGTTTGGCGATGCCTTTTTTACCATATCACTGTATTGTTCCTTTGTCATTTCTTTACCCATTAAAACACCTCATTTATATACTGTAAAATCCATCTACACAATAGTAAAGTATTGCACCTACAGCCTTTCCCAATGCAAGAGCTATAATAAAATATTTTATGCCTCTGTAAAGCATAGTCCTCCTTGAAAGTATTGGTATTACATCAAGTATTTCAGCAAGGGACACAGCAAGACACCCATAAAATACACCTATTAGCAGACCGAATATCATTACAGGAATTACTCCGACAGGCAGATAATAATCAAAAAGTATTGTAAATGCTCCAAATATTCCCCCTGCAATTATTGCATTTTCATATAACATAATATATCTGCCTGTTTTAGTTTTCTCTGCCAGTCTTGGAACAATACCTATTATTGATATAAAGGCAAAAACCGCTCCCGATATTACAGTTCCGCTTCCAATACCTAAAATGACCAATATTAAATTTTTAAGTATTGTTACCGCCATTATTCTTCTCCTTATTCAATGTATCTATAATATTTGTATTTACTTCGTCCTCATATACAGACATTTCAACTTCAATAGGTGTCGGGTCACTGGTAAGCTTTTTATTTCCCAGATGATTAAAGAATATAACTATGCCTGCAGCAAGACCAACAGCATAAGGCAGATCAATTATTGCCGGGTTTTCAATTCTCTCACCAAAGAAAATATAATAATAATTTTCAAAAACAGTTGCCATCTGGGCATCTGAATGAAAACTCATTATAGCCGTTGCAGAGCCTGCAAAAAGAACAAGTGCCACAAATAATATCTTTGTATAAAGCCATATTTCATTTTTCTTTTTAGGCTTGGCATATTCAACAATTGTATCAATTTCACCTACATTGTTTATAGTATTCCCCGGCAGTGCTCTGTCTATTGCATTTATAATGTCTATTACAGATATAAGATAACATTTATTTTTTTCTTCCTTTATTTCCATTATCTTTATATTTTCAGCCCTTTTCCTTAAACTGCTTTCCGAATAGACTTCAGCAATATCCTTAATGTGTACAGCTCCTGTTTTCTGAAATTTTATTTTTTTCTCAGGTTTAATATATATATCCATAATCTCACCTCTCAATTATAAATCAGAACTTTTTAATTACGTTAAAAAGTCACTCCCCAC
>CAZGIC010000101.1:0-7549 GCA_964526435.1 uncultured Lachnospiraceae bacterium
GGTTCTTTGGAGTGGGGGTTCAAGTCCCCCTGTCCGCAGTATTTTTTTGTTTAAAAGTGGCTTAAACAGTGGTTTTTTATAATTTCAGTGACTGGTTGAAATGTATTACCAATATTACCAACTTTCAGACAAAAACTAACACCTGTATTTTCCCGATACAGGTGTTTTAATTTGCAAGAATAGTATTTGCCTGCTCCAGATACTTTTTCTTTTGCTCAATTTTTGAAACATCGTATGTATAGTAATTTTCATTTACTTCTTCCGTATGCCCCATAAGTGAAGCAGCAACAGGAGAAGTCATACCAAGACATCTCAAAGTGGAATTAACGGTTCTTCTGCAAGCGTGTATGCTTTTCTGATTTATGCCTGCCTGAATACATTTTTTACGTATACAATCGGAGATACGTGATGATATTATTCTTCCGTTCTTATTTGAAAAGACAAACTCATTTTTGCAGCCTATGTTATTTTCAGCTTTTTCAACCCGTTCAAGTAAATCCTGAATATGCGGTGTAACCGGTATTTTTCTTTCTTTACCCGTCTTTGTTCCCTCGATTGAATAGGTTGTAGGCTCTCCTTTTACTCTGTGAGCTTTTTCAGAACTGCGTATAGTAATTATACCATCCTGAATGTCACTCCATCTTAACGCTGCAATCTCACCTACTCTGCATCCTGTATATATTGCAAATTCAACAGCATAAGGTGTTATGTACTCAGGATGTAAAATATAGTCCTCTTGAAATTTATCAAGCAAAGCTTTTATATCTTCTTTTGATATTACTCTTTCTTCCTCAGACTTTTTTCTGCCCTCACTGCACATTTTTGATATAAGCTTTAGCTTTGGCTTAACATATGTATATGGATTTACAACTATGTATCTGTTCGCTCTTGCACTTTCCATACATTCGTTAATATATCCTGCAAGAGTTTTCATAGCTTTTTGTGTAAGATTAAGCTTTTTAACAGTATCAGACAAAAATATTAAAATTTTTTCTTCGTTTATATCTCTTACATCTATATTTTCAAAAGCTGTATTCTCAAAAAACCTTGAATAGTCTGTATTATATCTGTAAACCGTGCTATCAGATACAATATTCTGTTTAAAAGATACCCAATTCTGAAATACCGTTTTGAAACTCCTTTTGTTTTCCTGCTTTACAGATACCTTTCCATTGTAAAAGTCAACAATAACATCCTCCAGTTTATTTAAACTGGACCTTTTCACAAGACGTTTACCATTTGAAAAGCTTTTATCAGGGAGATAGGTATACCAGAATTTATATTTCTTCCCTTTTGATACAGAATCCCCCGACCAAATTTTATACTGATGCACCTCAGTTAAAATCTTTTTTCTGTTCATATCATTTAACTGTCTGCACAAATCGTCAATTGATATTATATCATTTTCAATTGCCATTTGCAATAATTTGTAACTATCATAGTTGTAATCCATATTCTCACCTCCTTCCTGAATTACAATAATTTTCTTGACAACAAATTAATCTTATTTTAAAATAATCCATAATATCTCAACTAAACTATTTTTTTCAACCGGCGGAGGGTATTATGGAATTATATTTCAGACAAGGTTTTACAGATAACGGCACTGACAAGTTGTTATTTGCTAGTGACGATTTAGAAAGTATTATAAATTTTATAAATGATTATATTGAAAAACTCCATTTTAAAAGTTATTATAAAAGATTTTTAGATCAAACCCAGTCACAAGGCTGCATACTCATTGACTTTGGGGACTATGTAAATTTCTTTATACTTAAAGGCAATGTGGACTTTGAAGAATTCTTTTCAAAATGTCAGGATATAGATAAAAAGAACAGAATTTAAACAGACTTTACATAAAAATAATTCTTTAAAGCTCTAACCCTTTATCTTTCAATTTCGGCATATCGCCATTATTAATATAATCTTTAACTTGTTCAGGATATTTTTCAGCACCTGATACATCAACAAGTCTTTTCCATCGACCTTCTAAATCTGACAGTCTTTCAGAACGTGGGCGGTGATAATCAAGTTCTGCTTTAAGCTCTTTATTTTCACTTTCCAAACCTTCGATTTTGTTGTTAAGTTTCTTTTCTTGTTCTGCTATATCCTGCATTTTTGACGTTGTATAATTGTCAACGTCTTTTTTATTTTGCTTGTATATTTCATCTGCTTCAGCCTTAGCTTCTGTCCTGCCTTGCTCTTTTGCCTTTGCTACAATCAGCTTAGCCTGAGCCTGAGCCTTATGCAGCACATCAAAATAAGCAGTTTCATTTGTAATTAAACCTCTTAATCTCTTATTAACACTTTCAATAACTTCTCTGTCTACTAGTACTAAGTTCTTCCCGATAAATTTTTCAAACATTTGCGGAAGCTTGTTATATTTAATAGGTTTCACCTGCGTTTTATCATAAATTGATATATACTCTTTGTTATTATTAATCTGACTTTTAATGCTTTCGAGTTCACTCTTTAGCTTTTCCATTTCTTTAACAGCAGTATTACGCTTCAATTCCTCAATACTTTTGTTTCCCTCTTTTGTAGCCTCATTAAGCACATTAACCTGAACACCCATTGTCTGCTGGAGGTAGTCGCTTAACTGCGGATGAAAGCTTTTTAAATCTGTCCTTGTGATAGCTTCTTTCGCAGATACCTTATATCCGCCTTTCTTTTTGTCAGGAACAACAGGAATAAAGGCAAAATGCAGATGAGGTGTCGTTTCATCACGATGTACATATGCTGATACAACATTTTCTTTACCGTACTTATTTTCAAGAAAGTTATAAGTTGTTTCAAAGAATTCTCTTTCTCTTTCAGGGTACTTCTCTAAAAAATCTTTAGGGATTGTTACAGCCCAGTCACAAAGAACATTTACATCCTTACGGTTCTGAAGCTTAACTTCAGATAAACGCTTATGAATAAAATCAAGCTGTTTCATTTGCTGATGTTCAGCAAGGTTATAATTCAAATGTGTTCTGTCCTTGTCAATATTATCTCCGAGATTTTTTTTGCTCCTGTCAAAATGACTAAGCATATGTCCCATAGCACCTTTAGTGAATTTTGCAAAGTGAGCCATTCGTATCATCTCCTTCCACCTATTTTTGCAGTCATTTATTTTTAAATGTAGCATTTGTTTTACATTTAAAAGCTACGAAAAGCTAACAAAGAAAAACCATTGCAAAAATGGTGGAGCAAGTTACATCATTTTCTGCGAAAATGATAACTTGCTCCTGCGGAGGGCTTTAAGGCTTTGCCCTCTATGCCTTCCGCATATTCACCCATTGGAGTACCTCCAAACCTCTGAATTTTGATATATCAAAATTCATTGAAAGAGGGAACTGCATTCCCTCTCTCTTTGCCTTCGGCAAATTCACTCTCCTTAGCCTGTCGCCCTCCTGATGGAAATTTATAAATAAATTTTCATCAGGCAGTTGACGATAATTAAATGTCATATTTTGAATTATTACTTTTTTTGCTGTTTGATTTTGCCCCCTTTTTTAATTTATTTTCAGCTTCCTGAACAAGAAATTTAAAGCTGTTTACTTCTAACCCCTGTGAATGAGCCCTTTTTATTTTTGCTTTAATTTCTTCATTGCAGTTTTCTGCTTCAAAAGCTGCCATATCTAACGCATTGTCAAGACTTAAATCATCAGCTTTTTCCTGTATATTTTTTCTTGCCTGTTTTAGTTTTTCATCAAAATAAATTTCTTTTCCTTTAGTTAAATTGTCGTTCATTGTTTACCTCCCTGTATAACAGTTATAACAGCACTTCTTAAGTCCATTCCTTTCGCAAATCCCTGTCTAAATGCCTGATTTTCAGATTCGCAAACTATGTCACCAAGCTTTTCTTCAAGGTCAAAGTATTTAGATTCAGATATTACATTATTAGCTACAAGTAGTTTGAAAAAATTATAAAATTCTTCTTGGATTAATTCAAACTGTTTACTGTGTTCCAATTCTCCGTGATTCATATATGCATCCCAAAGATTATCAAGTTCATCTGCCTTTCTATTTCCAAACATTAAAATTCCCTCCTTGCAATTTTTAACCCATTATGTTAATATAAATACATAATTCCTTTTGGAATTTCTTAACTAGCAGCCTCAGTTCCGCCAAGAATGTAATGGCTGCTTTTTTTATTGTCATATCTGCTATTTGTGCATTTAACAGCAATTTCCGCCACACCGCCTGTATGACCTAAAAGTTGAAAATAATAATCAGACTTCATAAAATTCTCATATCTGAAACTTTCAGATTCTGCTGTATAAATATCTCCCCAAGATACATCG
This sequence comes from uncultured Lachnospiraceae bacterium, assembly GCA_964526435.1. Classification (GTDB taxonomy): domain Bacteria; phylum Bacillota; class Clostridia; order Lachnospirales; family CAG-274; genus Gallispira. Next base: position 4,290 of record CAZGIC010000101.1, read on the forward strand.
ACGTTATACCATTCTCCATCAATCTGAACAACATTCCACATATGAGCAATTTCAGAAGATGATACCGTCAGGCAGGGAATACCTAACTCCTGCATTATATCCTTGTAAGCAAGAGAATATGCTGTGCAAACACCTTCACCAGTTTCAAACAATTCATATTCTTTTGTTTTTGTCAGTGACCAGTCATAATCGTAACTATCGATTAAAAAGTCATAAACAGCTTTAGCTTTGTCATAATCCGTTTGAAAGGTATTAGCTATAGCTACAGCTTTTTTAACAACATCGTCAATTTCTCTTTGAATTAACAACTGTTTGTCCTTTGTATAATCATATTTAATTATTACAGCCTTTGCTTTGCTACCTTGTGTCTGGATAGACACTTTTTCGTTCACTGCCCAAGCTTCAGGATAAGCATCAAATATAGTTATAGCTTGGTTTAAAGCATCGTTAGCATTTAAATTAAATTTGCTAATATCTATAATTGTTTCATTATTTGCAACTCCATCTAATAAAGCTTTTTCAAAAGTTGTGCTTGTTGTTGCAGATACAACTGATACTATATTCGTATTTAATAATAATAATGTAGTTGCTGCAATAGACATTATTTTTTTCATTAAAATCCCCTCCATAATTAATCAGGAAACATATTAGGATACTTTGCCATTATTTCAGAAGACACGTCGTGATTTGAACTTCCTTGCTTTTGTTTTAGGATTTCATTAATTTCCTCCTCACTGTAAGTTTTCTGGCGGCTATAATTGTTAAACACTCCTTTCGGTGGCTGTATATTAGTTGACGCATTAACAACTACATCTTTTTCCCTTTCTTTTTTTCTTTTTTTTCTTTCCCTAAGTTCCCAATTGTTCATAAGAGATTTTAATGCTTCAAAATTATCAATATGGACATTTCCTAAGCACCAGTTTCTGGCATTATAATAATCATAAAAATACTTTGCATCAAATGTGTAGTTGTTGTCGTTTATGTATTTTTTAATCTCTTGTATGTCAGGAATATAACAACTACAACAACATTCAGTATAACTCCCCTCAGTATAATTTAAGTCCGTATAATTATAATCAATATAATTAGGTGCAAGATTTTGGAAGTCTTGACTGCAAGAATCTTGCACTCTAGACTGCAAGAAATTGGAAGTCTGGAGTGCAACATTCTGGAAGTCTAGAGGTTTGGAATCTGAACCTCTGTCTGTAGACTGGTTCTCATTACATCGAAAAATGTTATGCAAATAAATAATAGCAGGTTTACCCAATCCACGAACTTTCTTGGTTATCAAAGAATATTTTTCCAGTTCCTGAAAAAGTTTACTACACGTCGTATGGCTTCGGTTCAACTGCTCCATAACTTCCTTCAGCGTAAAAATAATATAAACACGATTTTCCTCATCAAGCCAACCATTTTTTCTGCTAAGGCTCATACGGTCAAGTAAAAGACCGTATAACAATTTCGCATCTGTTGAAAGTTTTTCAAACTTTGGATTTTTTATCAAATCTCTAGGAATTCTAAAAAAACTAAACTGGTCTCTCTCATTGCCATAAAAGAAATCATATTCTAACATTATCCCACCTCCTTTTAAAATCTATCTTCATTAAATTTGCGTGTGACAGCGGTTTTTCTTTTCTAAATGAATAATTCCTAATGAAAATATAAACTATTCTCCTGCACGCTAATTCCACGCTTTAAATTGACTTTCAAAATTGTTTGTCAACTCCAATATACTACTTCTTAATAACTGCAACATCTCATCTAAAGTTTTACAGTCACTTTCTTTTACAATTTGAGTTAAAACACGTTCAATTACATATTCGAATTTGTTATAATAAGCAATTTCTTTGTACCTAATTTTCCCAGAATTTTCACTATTGACTTTCTGGCAAATAATAAAATTATGTTTATCAGATTTAAGCATATAATTTTCATTAAGTTTAACATCAAGCACTTATTTCACTCCCCTTCCTTGTCAAATTTATCATTCCTTACAAATCCTAAAGCATCGCTTATTTTCTCCTCAGCTTTTGTCGCATTTACAATCTTTCCGTTGACTATATTTGTAACATATACAGTGCTATATCCTACAATCTCGGCAAGCTCTCTAATTGTCATATTTTTATCAATAAGAGCCTTCTTAACTTTCTTATTCCACGTAGGCAATATTTTTTTTGTTTTTGGCATATTTACACCCCTTTCGCTTTACTAAACAAAGAATTTTTGCTATAATAAAAATATAAATTTAATAAAATTACATTTATAAATTATATACTTATATAATATACCTAAACTTAGGGATTGTCAATAAGTTTAGGTATATATTAATATTTTTGTAATAATTTAGTGTTTTGAGGTGTGAAATGTATAACTCAAGTGATATTGCAGATAGAATTAAAGCATTAGCAAAACAAGAAAATATAGCTGTAAAAGATATACTGTCAAAAGCAGGACTAAGCAAAAATTCTTTGACAAATTTTAAAACATCTGTGCCTAAAGCCGATAATTTAGCAAAAATAGCCGATAATCTCAACTGTTCTGTCGACTATCTTCTCGGTCGTACCGATAACCCCAATATAAATTTTCAAACGGAAACTGAAAAAGAAATCAAGTTTGAAACTTTCGGGAATATAATTGAATTTATCAATGCTTTGTCCAAAACATATGGCATAGAATTTAAAATAATCGACAGAGAGGAAACAGAAGAAACACATATTTCTGAAGGATATAAAAAGTCTTGTAACATAGTATTTCCATTGTATAACTATGGAGCAACAGCAGGACCTGATACGATTGCACCCAAATCAGCAAGAGCAAACATAGCTTTAGCTCCTTTTTTAAGAGAATTTCAGGATATTCAAAATAAAATAAACGACTGTATAAATGCTGCAGAATTGACAAATAGTCAAAAAGCAGTATTCATATCAAACTATGAATTTATGATGAAAAACCTTGCAAAAGATTACAAAATCGAAGATAGTTTAGAACTAGAAGATATTTTGGCTTTAAGAGATAAGCGAAACAAAGATAAGAATTAAAGAACAGACAAATCTTTTTTACATTTCTTTCTGTCTAACCATTTGCATATGTAATTTTCAGTTACTTCTGCCATAACAGAAAGAATTTTGATTTTAATATTGATTTTATTAATTGTGTATGCTATATTTTAATATATTAAAGGATATTAATCTATCAAGGTGTATTCATCGGGTAGGAGGTAGATAATTATTTTATCTACCGACCTCCCACACCACCGTACG
>CAZGIC010000102.1:0-7526 GCA_964526435.1 uncultured Lachnospiraceae bacterium
GATTACATCCACAAATGGGCGCACTTATCCCATACAGAATTCCCTGCTTCGCCCTGCTCTGGCACACATGACCAGATTGGCGCTCGCAAACAATACATGGAATCGGTCATATTTTTGGCGATGCCACGGTATACAACTTTTGCTGCTTCCGAATCCACCTTCTATCGGGTACTGCATGAAGAAAACATGCAGTACCACAGGGGGTGGAGCCAGGAGGCGGGCAAACATGGTAAGCCCGCCTCCTGGATTAGGCTAAGCTGTGCGCAGCGATGGTCTGAACCGCTTGTCATTGACAGTTTAGCCTGATCCAGGTATCTCAGTCAAAGCAAGAGGAAATATAGCAACAAAAATATAAAGTTTTACTGACATCTAGCTTGACAAACAGCGCTGGAGAATTATGTCCAAAATCCGGTACTTGCATAAAACAAGGAGTGGAATATCCGGCATATATGCCAGAAATCCCGGCATAATACTACAAAATATGAATTTTTCAAGGTGCAATAGGAACAAGGCGAAACTAATTATATAGTTTCGACCCCAACACCATTATAATTTCGTAAATAGTTGTCTTTATAAAATAATGATGGGAGTTATAGTGATGGAGAGAATAATGAAAAAAATATCAAAGTTTATTTTACATTGGAAAATACCGATGCTGTTTGTTTCGATTGTTTGTCTTGGATATATCTTTTTATACTCAACTGATATTTTTCAAGATTATACATTATCACCAACTAATTTAATGTATGCTGCTTTGCCGTGGCACATATTGCAGGGGATAGGAATTGGTCCTCAGTTAAGCGATTCTGCAGACAGCATTTTGCCTAATCTGTATGACTTGTTTCAAAATGGTAATGTTGGTTTATGGAATGACGGTATTTCATTAGGACAGCCGGCGGACTTATGGGAGTTACTTTATCCTTTAAATTGGCTATATATTTTACCATATAAATATGCCATATTGTTTAAGTCTGTATTAGAATATTTAATAGCATTTGTTTCAATGTACTATTTTTTGAAAAGTTATAAGATGAGTAGAACAGCATGTGCAATTGGTGGAGTGCTGTATACTTTTTCATCTGTCATGATTGTTTGGCATTTTTGGCCGCACTCAGATGTTGCAGCTTTTGCGCCATTGGCATTTCTTTGTGCAAGACAAATGATTATGAAAAGAAAATATTCATATGTGATTTGTTTGGGTTTTGTTGAGGCAATTATGCTTTTTTGCGGTATGCCAACTTATGTCGCGTACTTTGACTACTTTTTAGGATTTTATGTATTATATCTAACAATATTAACTTATAAATGTAATTGGAAAACTATTATCAAAGTTTTTCTAATGTTTGGCATTGGGATTATCATAGGTGTTCTGATTAGTCTTCCATATACGGTTGGAATTGTAGATTCGGCAGCGGGAGGGGGTTATGCATCTTCAAGAAAAGAACTTGCTTTTAGTACATTTGACTTGAAATATTTAGAAACTCTAATTTTCCCGCTTTCTAATGAAAGAGAATTGCATTTTAATGAAAGCACGTTGTTTTCTGGATTGTTGCCGATACTTATTTTACCAATATTGTTTTTTGGAATTAAGCGTAAGAAAAAAAATAATATTGTATTCTGGATAGTGTCTGGATGTGTAGTGTTGCTCTTACTTTTTACGCATTATTTAGACCCGATTTTTTCAATAATGCCTGCGGTAAATACTTCGTTAAAAATTAGGATATTAGTTTTATTGAATTTTATTTTCCCGATTTTGGCAGCTATATGCATCCAGGATATATTGGAATGTCAAGAAAAATATCGTAAAAGAATTATAACTTGGCTTATTATATATTTTATAGTCATTATTTTATATATTGTCTTGAGAAATAATTACTTAGATAGTTCGTTGTTGCGTGAGATGGATATTACAGTAATATTATCTGTGTTATGTATTTTCATAGGTATGTTAAGAAAAAATGAAATATGGGCTATAACACTGACGATTATATCATTGTTTAATGGCGCTAGTGTTGCTAAAAGATATTTTCCGTATATTTCGGAAGAAGCGAGCGTTATACCACAAGCGACAAGCTCCATTCAATATTTACAGAATAATGCAAAGGATTCTACAATTTTAGTAGTAGGTGATAGTTGGACTTTATTTGCGAACACAAATATATATTATGGTATAAATTTTATTTCGGGACATTCTATTACTCTGACGGATGAAGAATATTATAATTATTTAACTGGCATACAGGCTGATTGCTATAAATCAAGAACAAGCTGCCAATTTAGTGATATAGAAAATTATAATTTATTAAAATATGTGGGTGTAGAGTATGTGGCCGTACAGAAAGATTTTGAATATGCAGTTTCTGATGAAATCGATATAGAAAATATGCAACTCGTTTATAGTGGAAATGATGGCATAGATATCTACAAACTGAATGAAACGAGTCAAAAATATGAATTAGCCAATAATGTTTATGTTTACGAATCAGAAGAAGAAATGTTAAACGCCATGAAAAATGATTATATCAAAGACAGTGTACATTTGTTGAAAGAGGATTACCTTAAAATTGATAATATTAATTTATCAGAGGAAAATGAAGCAGAAAATATTACTGTCAAAGAAGAATCCAATGATCGAATAGTTCTTGAAGTTGATAATGAGAACAATGAATTTTTAATAATGAATAAATATTATGATGAAAATTGGAAAGTTTATGTTAATGGAGAAGAGAAAGAATTATTTAAAAGCAATTATTTAACACGGGCGGTATATTTAGAATCGGGGAATAATGTAGTTGAGTTCCGATATGAAAATGATAAAATAATAATGGCACTGTATATTTCGGGAGGAACCTTATTGTTAAGTATAGCAGGATTAATATTTTTAAAAAAATCTAAAGCATAAGAAAGGACATTTAAATATGAAAATTGCAATTGCAGGAACTGGTTATGTTGGATTAAGTATAGCGATATTATTATCACAGAATCATGATGTTTATGCATTAGATATTATTCCGGAAAAAGTGGAGATGATTAATAACAGAATATCACCGATTGAAGACAAAGAAATTACTGAATATTTTCAGACAAAAAAGCTGTTTTTAAAAGGAACTTTGGATAGGGAAGAAGCTTTTGAGGAGGCGGATTATATTATTATCAGTACGCCCACGAATTACGATGAAAAGTTAGACTTCTTTGATACTTCATCAGTAGAAAGTACAATTGAATCTGCATTGCAGATTAATCCGAAAGCTGTTATGATTATTAAATCTACTATACCGGTAGGCTTTACGAAGAGAATGAGAGAAAAGTATGGTATTGATAACCTGATTTTCTCTCCGGAATTTTTGCGTGAAGGTAAAGCATTATATGATAATCTGTATCCGTCTCGTATAATTGTAGGAGAGAAAAGTGAACGTGCGGAAGCCTTTGCGGGATTACTCCAGGAAGGTGCGATTAAAAATAATATTCCTATGTTGTTTACAGGAAGTTCGGAAGCAGAGGCAATAAAACTGTTTGCTAATACTTATCTGGCATTAAGGGTGTCTTTTTTTAATGAATTAGATACTTATGCTGAGATGAAAGATTTAAATACAAAAGACATTATTGATGGCGTATGTCTGGATCCCAGGATTGGTACGCATTATAATAATCCATCTTTTGGTTACGGCGGATACTGTCTTCCAAAAGACACAAAACAATTGAAAGCAAATTATAAAGACGTCCCTGAAAATCTTATCAGTGCCATTGTAGAGAGTAACAGGACAAGGAAAGACCATATCGCACAGGAAATTATTGATAAAAACCCACAGATTGTAGGCATTTATCGGTTGACAATGAAAACTGGTTCTGATAATTTTAGGAAAAGCGCAATACAGGGAATAATGAAGCGCATCAAAGCAAAAGGAATCGAAGTAGTTGTGTATGAGCCAACTATGAAAGAAGAAAGATTTTTTAATTCACGCATAATTAAAGATTTAGATGAATTTAAAGCGATTGCCGATATTATTGTCGTTAACCGTTTTGAGAGCGAATTAGAAGATGTACAGGATAAAGTATATACTCGAGACTTATATCAAAGAGATTAGAAGAAGAGGAAGGATTTTATAATGAAACTCATAATTCAGATTCCGTGTTATAATGAAGCAGAGACTTTAACAATAACATTGAATGATTTGCCAAAACATATTGATGGAATTGATGAGATTGAATATCTGATAATCAATGATGGAAGTAAAGATGATACTGTAAAAGTAGCCAGAGAATGGGGAGTCAATTATGTCGTTAATTTTAAACGAAATAAGGGACTTGCCTACGGATTTATGGCGGGATTAGACGCCTGTTTAAAAAATGGCGCGGATATTATTGTAAATACGGATGCGGATAATCAGTATGTAGGCGCGGATATTGAAAAGCTGGTTCGTCCGATTCTGGAAGGAAAAACAGATATCGTAATTGGAGAGAGACCTGTGGATACAACGGAACATTGGTCTATCATAAAGAAAAAATTGCAGCATTTTGGGAGCTGGGTAGTTAGAAAAGCTTCCAAAACTGATATACCCGATGCGCCAAGTGGTTTCAGGGCCTACAGCAGGGAAGCTGCACTGCATTTAAATGTAATCAATGAATATACGTATACTTTGGAGACTATTGTGCAGGCAGGGCGCACTAAGATTGCGATGACGTCTGTTCCCATCAGAACGAATGGCGAGCTTCGCCCGAGTCGTCTGTTCAACAGTATGTTGGGTTATGTAAAGAAATCAATGGCAACAATTCTTCGTGCATTGATGATGTATAAGCCTTTGAGATTTTTTGCGTCTATCGGAATTGTAGTCTTTCTTATCGGAGCAGGAATAGGGACTCGATTTCTCTTTTTTTATTTTCAAGGAACAGGCTCAGGTCATATACAATCATTAATATTGGCAAGTACATTAATGATGTTAGGTTTTTCAACGATTGTTATTGGCCTGCAGGCAGATTTAATTGCTGCAAATCGTAAAATATTGGAAGATATACAATATCGTGTTCGTAAGATGGATTGTGACCAGAAGACAGAGAAGAGCAAAGAAGAAGAATAAGATAAAAGGAAAGATTTTTATGAGAGAATTTATTTTAAAAAAATTAATTCATACAAAATCTATATCGAAGTCGACGTATTTTTGGTCGGCTTTTTCGGCGGCACTGAATTCTTTTCAGACGACAGTGTTGTTGCTTTTCATTACACGCTCTGATAATATCACAGATTCCAGTATTTTTGTTATTTCCTATGCTGTCGGGAATTTATTGCTTACTGTCGGGAAGTTTGGAATTCGGAATTATCAGGTAACGGATCAACAGAAAGTGTATACAGATCAAGAATATGTTGATTCGAGAAAAATTACTGTTTTAATTATGATTGTAGCAGCGTTAATATATATCGGTTATGGAGTGATATTCAATAATTATGATATTTATAAAGCCTTATGTATGATATGTATTTGTGGTTTTAAAGTAATTGATGCGTATGAAGACGTTTATCATGGGAAATTACAGCAGGATGGACGTTTGGATATTGCATCTAAGGTATTAAGTATTCGATATATTGCTTTATATATTACATTTATTATTTGTTATGTTATAACAAATAATTTGCTTATCTCTTCATTTTGCTGTTTGTTAGTAATTTTTTCTTTGTTTTTGTTTTTAAATTTTAATATTCTCAAAGATTTTTTTAAAAAAACAACTTGTGATAAGTATCGTATAAAAAAAATGCTGATAGAGATTTTTCCATTGGCGGTTACATCTATTTTAATTATGTATTTAGGCAATGCACCAAAATACCTTATTGATGAGATTGTGTCAGATGAACTTCAGACAAATTTTAACATTGTATTTATGCCTGTATTTGTAATTGCTCTTTTTGGAACTTTTATTTTTAATCCATTGATAAAGAAATTATCTGAACTGTGGCAAGAGGGAAATTTAAATAGATTTAATATAATTATTTTTAAGTTAATAGGAATAATAGGAATTATCACAGTGGGTGTGATTATCCTGGGAGATTTGATTGGTTTAAAAATTTTGTCATTTATTTATGGAGTGGATGTAAATGATTGGACTTTGATTTTTACTTTGTTATTGCTTTCTGGAGGATTCCTTGCCATATTTAATCTAATGAATATAGTATACACTATTTTTAGAAAACAAAAGCTTCTGCTTTATATTTTTGTAATTGGAGTATTGGTATTCTTGATTTTTGGAAATTATGTGTTAGAGCATTTCGATTTACTGGGAGTATGTGTGTTGTTTTGTTTTATTTTAGGTCTGGTATTGGGTTTGTTACTGATATTTATGATTTTAACGATGAAAAAAAATGATGGAGCATAAAATAATGGATTATTTAGGGAAATTTTTTAAGCAAAAAAAGATACTTTTTATAACAAGTAAAGAATTAGATTACTTGAGGAATGTTCAGGAAATAGAATTATTAGAAAACAATGCTCAATCAATAACAGTGATTGGAAGCCATTCCCAAAGTTATGTTTTAAGGATTTTATATACTTATTTAAAGTTAATTTTTAAGAGGAAAAAAGAGTTTGATTATATCTTTTTTGGTTTTGCTCCTCAGTTGTACTTTTTTTTCTTTCCCTTCTTAAAGAAAGAAAAAATTGTTATAGATTTTTTTATATCAATGTTCGACACTTTTGTAGATGATAGAAAAAAATAAATAAAAATTCGTTTATAGCACGAATTTTTCATAAAATTGATATGTATGTAATTCAAAAATCAAGTATGGTTATAGTGGATACGAAAGCAGACAGGGATTATTTTGCTCAGGAATTTTTTTCTGATAAAGATAAATTCGAGGTTTTATATTTAAAAGCTGATGTGTCCATTTATTCTCCAGATAAATTTCCAGTCAAGAAAAAGAAAAAAAATCATCTGGATGTTCTTTATTTTGGAAGTATTTTGCCTTTACAGGGAGTAGAAGTTATTCTGGAAGCTATGCAACAACTGAAGAATGAGCACAGGATACACTTTGTAATTGTAGGACCCATTGGAAAGCAAAAAGTTAATAAAGAAGATTATCCTAATACACAATTTTATGAATGGCTGGCTCAGGAAAAATTGGCAGAGAAAATTTCGCAAAGTGATTTGTGTTTGGCAGGTCATTTCAGTGATAGTATCGGCAAAGCCGACCGTACTATTGCGGGAAAGACTTATATATATAAGGCAATGGGAAAACCAATAGTATTAGGTGACAGCAAAGCAAATAGGGAATTATTTGAGGCAAATGAAATGAATTATTATGTGAAACGTGGGGACGCTCATGCACTGGCGGAAAAGCTAAGGGAATTAGTATGAGTGAAGAATAAAAAGAGTATATAAAAATATATGAAATTAGTAGATGAGATAAGTATGTTGTATCGTATAGTTTAATAAAAAATGGAATAGGGAAACACTGATTTAATCTATATTCAATCTACCCATTTGTCACCATATCCTGTATAATGTAAACATCAAAAATACAAAGGATGGTGTATGGGTAT
>CAZGIC010000103.1:0-7480 GCA_964526435.1 uncultured Lachnospiraceae bacterium
ATCTCCAAACATCAAATAAACATCAAAATAATTATTGTCCAATTCTACATATTATATTATAATCCGCTTAAGCTGATTTATATCAGCCCGCAAGAGGGAATAATTAAGGCGGTTGCAAATAATGCCCCTGAAAGGGGGCAAGCCTATGAATTATTATGAATACATATTAGTACTTACATTAATAATCATCATTTTGGCATATACAAAAAAATAACCGCCCTAGACTCTCACATATAGGGCGATTACTTTAAAAATCAACTTTCAAATGTGGGGCGTGCAACCGCTTAGGTTGCTCCCTCTTGTATAATTATATTACCACAGTTCCACGCAAATGTCAATTAGACTTTTTCTATTGTTCTTAATACTCCTACAAGCTATATATTATAATAAAAAAGCCTGTATTTAACAGGCTTTCCGCTATAAGCTCCCGATGGGACTTGAACCCACGACCTATTGATTACGAATCAATTGCTCTGCCAACTGAGCCACAGGAGCATGGAAGATATATACTTACATCTCAGCGTATCGAAAAGTCAACACGCTGAGATGCTTGCATTTCCTGCAATAATTTTTTTGTGATTTTATTAAACAAGTTTAACTTGGTGATATGTTTTCTTACCCTTTTGTATCATTATTGTTTTATCGTCATCAAACATATCAGGAGAAACAACCATACCTATATCGGTCACTTTTTCCCCCTTTATTTTAACACCGCCCTGCTGAACAAGACGTCTGCCTTCGCCTCTTGAAGGTATAAGTTTACATTTTTCAAGAAGCTCTATTATCTGCAGGCCTTCGCCGTATTCATTTTCAGAAATTTCTGTTGAAGGAACAGAACCTGCAACAGGACCTCCGCTAAACAAAGACTTTGCAGCCGTTTCAGCCTTTTTAGCCTCATCCTCGCCGTGAACAAGGCTTGTAAGTTCATAAGCTAATATTTCCTTAGCCTTATTAAGCTGACTGCCTTCCCACTTATCCATTTCATTTATCTGCTCAAGAGGAAGGAATGTAAGCATTCTTATACACTTTAACACATCATCATCAGCTACATTTCTCCAGTACTGATAGAAATCATAAGGAGAAGTTTTATCCGGATCCAGCCAAACGGCACCTGACTGTGTCTTCCCCATCTTCTTGCCTTCAGAGTTAAGGAGAAGAGTTATAGTCATTGCATAGGCATCCTTACCAAGTTTACGTCTTATAAGTTCTGTACCGCCCAGCATATTGCTCCACTGATCATCTCCGCCAAACTGCATATTACAGCCATAATCGTTGAAAAGTCTGTAGAAGTCATAGCTTTGCATAATCATATAATTAAATTCAAGGAAAGAAAGACCTTTTTCCATTCTCTGCTTATAACATTCTGCGGCAAGCATTCTGTTTACAGTAAAATGCGGTCCCACATCTCTTAAAAATTCAACATAGTTAAGATCAAGAAGCCAGTCGGCATTATTTACAAGAAGTGCCTTTCCATCAGAAAAGTCAATAAATCTTGACATTTGCTTTTTAAAACAGTCTACATTATGCTGTATAGTTTCCTTAGTCATCATTTGACGCATATCGCTTCTTCCTGAGGGATCACCGATCATAGCTGTGCCGCCGCCCAAAAGAGCAATTGGCTTATTTCCTGCCATCTGAAGTCTTTTCATAAGGCAGAGTGCCATAAAGTGACCTACATGAAGACTGTCTGCTGTAGGGTCAAAACCAATGTAAAAAGTAGCTTTGCCTGCATTTATAAGCTCTTTTATTTCCTCCTCATCAGTGAGCTGGGCAAGAAGTCCTCTCGCCTTCAATTCGTCAAAAATCGTCATCAAATTATCCTCCTCACAAAAAAAGTATCCCCACCCAAAGGACGAGAATACCCGTGTTACCACCTTAATTCACAGACACAAATCTGCCTCTTTTGACTATAAGGCGTCAAACCCATCCGCTCCAAGGGTGTAGTTCACAGTAAGCCTGCTGACAGCCTTGCACCAACCGGCTGACTCTCTTAACGTAACGGCAGACTGCTTAATAAATCCCTCTTCATCACAGTTAAATTAATTATTAATAAAAATATAGCATATAATACCTGATTTGTCAAGAATATAATAAATTGAAGATGCGCAAAATACTATAGGGAGGTGCATTATGGATAAAAAAACAAAAGATTTTTTAATAGGACTTATGTATAACGACGGAGATTTGAATCATTTGTCAGAGGGTACGTCAGATTATATCGGCGAAGGTTTTATAGACTTTAAAGAAAAATCAGATAATGAAAGTGAAAAATAAAATTGTTATTTCAGTACTTGTATCAAAAGTGTAAAAACTTATAAGGAGGACAAAAAAATGAAGAAAATGTGCGAAAAAAGCGGAAAGGGAATACATCAAATGTCATCAGCTATGTCAGATGCTATGGGAAATTCCAAATCTGCCGTAAAATATATAAAGAAAAGAAAACCAATGAAAACTATGATGTTTATGCTTATGGCTTTTGGAGCAGTGGCAGCATTTCTGGTTATGCCAAAGAAACATTCTGTAATGAATGACTTAATGTAATTATTTATATTTAAAATATATTAAGGGCATTGTTAAATGTGACTTATCCGAAGAAAATGAAAGCTTGCTTTCGATTTTCAAAGATAAGTCACCAAGGTGTCAGCCGAAGTGAGCATATTTTTTGCGTCAGCAAAGTGCTATGGAAATGCAGTAATATAGCATCAGGACGTTTTTAACTTCCTGTAAATATATAAAATATGCCCTTATTATATTTTAAATATTAACCATTGTCTTATTAAATACATATCAATTATTCAGAGCATTTTTTTACGTTTTAAAAGCAATATACATACAACGCATATTACAAGAGTAACAAATGAAACTATCCAGAAACCAACTTCTGAGTCCTCCCATGGTAAATTGAGAAGATTCATACCGAAAAGCCCGGAGATCACAGTAGGAATAGCCAGAACAATTGTAATAGATGTCAAAAGCTTCATAGCATTGTTCAGGTCATAATCCATAAGAGAAGAATACTTTGAAATAGTATTGTCAATAACTTCATAATATATCTGGGTCATTTCAAGTGCCTGCTGGTACTCAATAAGAACATCTTCCAGCAGTTCCTCATCTTCCGGATACTGCTTTAATACAGGCTGTCTAAGAAGTCTGTTTAAAACAATCTCATTGCTTTTAAGTGAAGTCTTGAAGTATACAAGGCTTTTTTCAAGGTCATAAAGCTCTGTAAGTGTTTCCTTTGTAGACTCCTTTGATTCTAAATTGTTTCTGATACTGTTTATTTTAATAAGATAATCCATATAAAGTTTGGCAGAATTAAAAAGGATCATGTATATAAGCTGTGTACGCTTATATGTGCATATATTCTGCTTGTTATTAATAAGCTTTTTTATAACAGGCGTATTTTCAAGACAAACTGTCACAATATTTTCACTTGAATAAATTATAGAAAGTGGTATAGTAGTATATATAGCCCTTTGATTTTTTAAGGCAACTGTGGGAATATCTATTAACAGGAGGGTGTAGTTATCCTCTCTCTCAATTCGGGATACTTCATCAGCATCCAGTGCAGAACGAACATCTTTAAGGTCTATGCCAAGCGTATCAGCAACTTTGAGCACTTCCTGTTCAGAAGGCGAGATAAGGCTTAACCAGCTTCCTTTTGATATTGTATTGGTTTTTTGGGTTATGTTTCCTTCTGTATTCAGAATAGTAAGCATATCAACACCTCCTGTTTATTATTGGGATTATCCCTACATATGTTATTTTACATCAAATATTATGCCTTGTAAAATATTTTTTATTATTTTACTTTAATTTTACAGTTGTTTAACTTAAAATCACTTTTAAAATTTGTCAAAATATAGGATATTAATAATGGTAAAATAAAATCACATATTTTATTTTACAAAGGAGGATAAAAATATGAAAAAATGCATTGCTGTCGTAGAAATTGCATCAAATGAACTCCGTTTGAAAATAGGTGAAAAAGGGCAGGAGAACGTAAAAATACTTGAGGCTATATCAAATCCTCTTGCCCTCGGACGAGATACTTTTCACAGCGGTAAAATTTCATTTGAAAGTCTTGAAAAAGCCGCAGATATTATAAACGGATACAAAGCCATAGCAAAGGATTATGGGGTAAAAGACATAATTGCAATTGCAACAACAGCCATAAGAGAAAGCAAAAATAAGGATTTTATTCTTGATCAGCTTAAGGTCAAAACCGGACTTGATTTAAGAGTAATCGATGACACCCAGGAAAAAATATATATTAACAAAATAACAACTGCAACCTTAAGCAGTGAAGAAATGAATTCAACTCTCATTGCACATCTTGGTTCAGGCAACATAAGCATATATCTGCTTAAAGAAGGAAATGTTGTTGGCGGGCAGAATATAAAAATCGGAGTTCTCAGAATATCAGAGCTTTTCGATGACTACAGAGAAAATACTGCAAGCTATGTACAGATAATAAAAGAATATCTTATTCCTTTTCAGGATGCAATAAACAATTTTATAAGCGAAAAACTTCAGAATTTTATTATAAGCGGAAATGAAATAGAAACGATTTCAAGAATATGCAAGGCAAAGATAAAAAACGGTACAAATATTATATCAAGAGATAGTTTTATGGAAACCTATAAGGGAATAAAGAATTTAACTCCGGAAGAAATTGCCGAAAAATATAACATATCTGTTGATAAAGCTGAAAACATACTTCCGGCAATTATAATTTATTCAAGGCTTGTTAAATATACAAGCGGTAAAAACATTATATCTCCTATACTTACCGTAGGTGATGCAATACTCTATGAGGAGCTTTTCTCAGACAGTTCAAAAGCTCTTGCCAAAATATACAATGAATACAGCATTATATCAGCCAAAAATATAGAAAGCAGATTCAGACATGACCGTGAATATTCCGATGCAGTAAGTGAAACTGCTCTTAAAATATTTGATAAAATGAAAAAAATTCATGGTTTTGGAGTAAGGGAAAGACTGCTCCTTCACATTGCTTCTATACTTGAAGATATAGGAAAGGCTGTAAACATAAGGGATCATGACAGACTTTCATACCATATGATTAAAGGTCTTGATATTGTAGGAATAAATGAAGAAGAAAAGCACGCAATTGCTGCCATTGCCTATTATCACAATGATGTTCTGCCTTATGAGGACAATGGAGTTTACAACAATATGGATGTTGAAGAAAGAGTTATGGTTTGCAAACTGAGTTCCATATTAAAGCTCGCAAATGCAGTACACTCAAGTCACAACCGAAAATTTGACGATGTCAATGTAAAGGTAAGCGGTAATCAGCTTGTAATTACAGTTTCAACATATAAAAATATTGACCTTGAAAAATGGGCATTTAACAAAAGCAAACAATTATTTGAAGACGTATATGGTATCAAGACAGTGCTTAACAAAAGGAGTGTAATGTGATGATAGATTTAAATGATAAAAGTTATTATTATAACAGAGAATTAAGCTGGCTTGAGTTTAATATAAGAGTTCTTGAAGAAGCTATTGACAAAACCCACCCTCTCCTTGAAAGGTTTAACTTTCTTGCAATTACCGCATCAAATATGGATGAGTTCTTTATGGTCAGAGTAGCAGGACTTATTACCCAGGACTATTCAGGCTCCAAAAAGAAAGATCCTTCAGGAATGACAGCCGGCGAACAGGTTCAGGCTATTTCAGAAAAGGTCCATGAAATTGTACAGAGGCAGTATAATTGCCTTAACAGAATTCTTTTGCCTTTATTGGAAGAAAATGATATAAGGTTTCTTAAATTCGGCAATCTGAGCAAAGAACAAAAGGATTATGTCAAGAATTATTTCAATACAACTCTTTACCCTATACTTACGCCTATGGCTATAGATAATTCAAGACCTTTTCCACTGTTATCAAACAAAAGCTTAAACCTTATAATTGAGCTTAAAGGAGATGAAGATGAAAATCTCTTTGCTGTTGTACAGATACCGTCTGTTGTGCCAAGAATCGTTAAGCTCCCTTCAGAAAACGGTAAAACAGAGCTTATTTTTCTTGAGGAGATAGTAACAGCCTATATTGATAAACTTTTTAATGCAAACAAGGTTATTTCCGCTTACTGTTTCAGAGTGACAAGAGATGCTGATCTTGAAATAGACGAAGAAGACAGTCACGACCTGCTTTCTGAAATAGAAGACTCTATAAAACAGAGAAAGTGGGGTGCCCCCGTAAGACTTGAAGTGGATAAGGACATCAGCACAAGTTCCTTTGACTTTTTAAAGAAACAGCTTGAAATAAAGGAACATGAGGTATATATGATACCTAATGTAATTGACCTGACAGTGTGGTATACAATTGCGGGAGTTGTTGACAGACCTGATCTCTGCAATGCACCTATGCCTCCTGTGCCTGTAATTGATTTTGAAGACAGAAATATGTTTGAAGCAATAAAGGAAAAGGATATACTTGTACATCACCCTTATCAGTCTTTTGATCCTGTTGTAAACTTTGTAAGACTTGCCGCAAGGGATGAAAATGTACTTGCCATAAAACAGACTCTTTACAGAGTTTCAAGCAATTCACCTATTATAAAGGCATTGATTGAAGCAGCTGAAAACGGCAAGCAGGTTACTGTTCTTGTGGAGCTTAAGGCAAGATTTGATGAGGAAAATAATATTAACTGGGCAAAGAAACTAGAAAAAGCAGGCTGTCATGTTATATACGGACTTGTAGGACTTAAAACTCACTGTAAACTGTGCCTTGTTGTAAGACGTGAGGAAGAAGGCATTATAAGATACTGCCACCTTGGAACAGGAAACTACAATGACAAGACGGCAAAACTTTATACTGATATGGGACTTTTCACATGTAAAGATACAATAGGCTCCGATGTATCCGCTATATTTAACTGCCTTTCAGGATATTCAAAGTACCCTGCATGGAAGAAGATTGCGGCAGCTCCTACAGACCTTAGAGAAATGTTTGTTAAAAATATTGAGAGAGAGGAAAAGAATGCCCTCGACGGCAAGCCTGCAAGGATAATAGCCAAGATGAATTCCCTTGTTGATACAGGAATAATAAAGGCTCTTTACAAGGCAAGTATGGCAGGAGTTAAAATTGACCTTATTGTAAGAGGCATATGCTGTCTTAAGACAGGTATCCCTACCGTAAGCGAAAATATTACCGTAAGAAGTATTGTAGGTCGCTTTCTTGAACATAGCAGAATTTATTATTTTGAAAACAACAGAGATCCGAAAATCTATCTTTCTTCTGCCGACTGGATGAACAGAAATCTTGACAGACGTGTTGAAGTTGCTTTCCCTATTGAAGATGAAAGATTAAAAGCTAAGGTTATGAACATTATAGATATTACACTGAGAGATAACCTTAAGGCCAAAATTCAGCAGCCTGACGGAACATATAAGAGCATTGACAAGAGAGGTGCAAGAGAACTTTTGTCAAGTCAGATGGAGTTCTACAGACT
>CAZGIC010000104.1:0-7449 GCA_964526435.1 uncultured Lachnospiraceae bacterium
TTAAAAAATTTATTTTTCCTGTTTATCAATTGACCCTATATCCAGTCTTACAAGAGCTCTTTTAAGTGAAAGTTCCGCCCTTCTTATATCAATATTGGTCTGTGTATTTTTAAGCCTTGCCTCTGCTCTCTCTTTAGCTTTTCTGGCCCTTAATATATCTATTTCGTCTGACCATTCGGCAGCATCAGTAAGCACAGACATGCCCTCGGAATTTATTTCCGCAAAACCACCCAGAACAGCGGCTCTCTTTTCTTCCCCGTTATTTTTTATTGTAAGTACACCATAATCCAGCACAGTAACCATGGGCTGATGACCGTAAAGTATACCCACATCTCCGCTCAAAGATCTCATAATTACCATATCAACTTCCCCTTCAAACATATTTCTTGAAGGTGTAATTATTTTAAGGGATAATTTATTAGCCATAACATCACCCCTTATTATTTATTTGAATTACGGTACTTCTCAACAGCATCTTCTATTTTACCGCAGTTAAGGAAAAATCCTTCAGGAATATCATCGTGTTTGCCGTCAAGTATTTCCTTAAAACCTCTCACTGTTTCATCAATTGGAACATACTGACCCTTATATCCTGTAAAAATTTCAGCAACATGGAAAGGCTGTGATAAAAATCTCTGGACCTTTCTTGCTCTGTTTACAACGATCTTATCACTTTCTGAAAGTTCGTCCATACCAAGAATAGCAATAATATCCTGGAGTTCCTTATACTTTTGCAAAATAGCCTGCACACGCCTTGCAACGTTGTAATGATCCTCACCTACAACCTGAGGGTCAAGTATCCTTGATGTAGACTCAAGCGGATCAACAGCAGGATAAATACCGAGCTCCACAATACTTCTTGAAAGCACAGTTGTTGCATCAAGATGAGCAAATGTTGTTGCAGGAGCCGGGTCCGTAAGGTCATCGGCAGGCACATATACAGCCTGAACAGATGTAATTGACCCGTTCCTTGTTGACGTAATTCTTTCCTGCAATGCACCCAGCTCTGCAGCAAGAGTAGGCTGATAACCAACTGCAGAAGGCATACGTCCCAGAAGTGCAGAAACTTCTGAACCTGCCTGAACAAATCTGAATATATTGTCAATAAACAAAAGCACATCCTGCTTTGCCCTGTCTCTGAAATATTCCGCCATAGTAAGTCCTGTAAGAGCAATTCTCATTCTTGCTCCCGGGGGCTCGTTCATCTGACCGAAAACAAGAGCAGTATGATCCAGAACCCCTGACTCCATCATTTCATAATAAAGGTCATTACCCTCTCTTGTTCTCTCTCCGACACCGCTGAACACAGAATATCCCTTATGTTCTGTAGCAATATTTGTAATAAGCTCCATAATCAGAACGGTCTTGCCTACACCTGCACCGCCGAAAAGACCAATTTTACCGCCCTTTGAATATGGGCAGAGAAGGTCAATTGACTTTATACCGGTTTCAAGCATTTCAGCAGTATTATTCTGCTCAGCAAAGCCCGGAGCCTTTCTGTGTATAGACCATTTTTCATCAGTAACAGGAGCTTCCTTACCGTCAATGGGATCTCCCGTTACATTAAACATTCTTCCAAGTGTTTCTTTACCTACAGGCACACTTATAGGCGCTCCCGTATCAATAGCTTCCATACCTCTTTTAAGTCCGTCAGTTGAACTCATTGCGATACACTTTACAACATCATCACCTAAATGCTGTGCAACTTCTGCAACAACTTTATTTCCATTGTTATATATTTCAATAGCATTATTAAGAGCCGGTAAATTATCATTGGAGAATTTAATATCCAAAACAGCACCGATAACCTGAGTTATCCTGCCTACATTATTTTGTGCCATTATTTCCCTCCTTTTTATTCCAAAGCATTGCTTCCGCTGACAATTTCTGTAATTTCCTGAGTAATAGCCCCTTGTCTTGCCCTGTTATATATCAGGTTAAGGCTGCCAATCATTTCATCAGCATTTTCCGTAGCCGAATCCATTGCAGTCATTCTGGAGCTAAGTTCACACACGGCTGATTCAACCATGCCCCCGTATATTACAGTATTTATATATTTTGGAATAACATAATTTAAAACAGCTTCCTCATCAGGTTCATAAATAGTCAGAGTAGAGCTGTGTGCCTCTTCATCACTTTCAAAATCATTGGGATCAAGAGGCAGCAGTTTTATAGCTTTAGGTGCATTTGTAAGGGTTGTAATAAATTCAGTGTATACAAAATACACCTCATCAACCTCACCCTTTGCATACATATCAATAGCTCTGCTCCCAATCATATAAGCATCTATATAATGAGGATTTTCAGAAACATCTTTATAACTCTCTGCAACTTCAATATTTTTATGTCTGAAAAAATCCCTTGCTTTATTACCTGCCGAAATAACAACAAAGGATTTTTTGTCGTTCATTATTTCAAGTGCAGCCTTACACACATTTAAATTATAACCTCCGCACAGACCTCTGTCCCCTGCAATAACTATAACAAGGGCTTTACCGGATTCATTTCTCTCCTGCATAAATATGCTTGAAACACCCTTGCTTCCCTTCACCACATTTGCAATAACTCTTTTAGTAGCTTCAAAAAATGGTTTGGTATCATCAAATCTTGACTTTGCCCTGTTAAGTTTGGAACTTGCCACAAGGTTCATAGCTTTTGTAATCTGCTGGGTGCTATTGACACTTTTTATTCTGCGTTTTATATCACGCATTGATGCCATAATATCACCTCTCTATTCCTTAAATTCACTCTTGAAACTCTCAATTGCAGAAATAAGCTCCTTTTCAATTGCAGGTTCTATAACTTCCTTTTCAGCAATTGAAGTGAGAATGTTGTTGTGATATTTTTCAACATACTCAAAAAACTGTTTTTCAAATTCAAGAACTCTGTCAATTTTAATATCATCAAGATATTTATTTGTTACAGCATAGAGTATAATTACCTCTTTTTCAACAGAAAGAGTTTTATACTGAGGCTGTTTAAGAATTTCAACGATCACTCTTCCATGATTAAGTCTTTCAAGAGTATCCTTGTCAAGATCTGAACCAAACTGTGAAAAGCTTTCAAGTTCTCTGTACTGTGCCAGTTCTGTTCTTATAGGACCCGCAATTTTTTTCATAGCCTTGATCTGGGCAGAACCACCAACTCTCGATACTGAAAGCCCCGCATTTATAGCAGGACGCACTCCCGAATTGAAAAGCTCACTTTCAAGAAAGATCTGACCGTCTGTAATTGAAATTACATTTGTAGGTATATAGGCAGAAACATCCCCTGCCTGTGTTTCAATAATAGGAAGAGCAGTTATTGACCCTCCGCCGTATTTCTCGTCAAGCCTTGCAGAACGTTCAAGGAGCCTTGAGTGAAGATAGAATACATCTCCGGGATATGCCTCACGTCCGGGAGGTCTTTTAAGCAGAAGTGATATTGCTCTGTAAGCAACGGCATGCTTTGACAAATCATCATAAACAATCAAAACATCTCTGCCATTTTCCATCCACTCTTCCCCTATTGCAACACCTGCATAAGGTGCAATATACTGCAATGTAGAAGATTCAGAAGCCGTTGCAGAAACAACGGTTGTATAATCCATAGCCCCTGCATCTTCAAGACTTTTAACTATTCTGGCAACAGTTGATGCTTTCTGACCTATTGCCACATAAATACAAAGACAATTTTTGCCCTTTTGATTTATAATTGTATCAACACATATAGCAGTTTTTCCTGTCTGTCTGTCCCCAATAACAAGTTCTCTCTGTCCCCTGCCAATAGGCACCATAGCATCAATAGCCTTTATTCCTGTCTGTAAAGGCACATTAACAGCTTTTCTTGTAATTACACCGGGGGCAACTCTTTCAATAGGTCTTGACTTGTCTGTTACTACAGGTCCTTTTTCGTCAATGGGATTTCCCAGCGGGTCTACCACCCTGCCTATAAGTGCATCTCCCACAGGAACAGAAGCAACCTTCCCTGTCAGTTTAACGGAAGAACCTTCCTTTATACCCATATCAGAACCCAGTATAATAACACCAACATTGTCTTCCTCCAGATTCTGTGCCATACCCATTACGCCATTTTCAAATTCCAAAAGCTCACCGCTCATAGCATTATCAAGACCGTAAACTCTGGCAATACCGTCGCCTACCTGTATAACCCTGCCAACCTCAGATACATCAAGCTTTGCTGTATAGCCCTTTATTTCCTCTTTAATAACGGAACTGATTTCCTCAGGTCTGATATTCATTTTTAGGTTACACTCCCTTTCTACGCAAGCCTAATCTCAAGCAGTGCCTTTTTAATATTCTCAATTTGTTTTTTAACTGTATTGTCAATAACATGACCGCACACAGATATTCTTATTCCTCCAATAAGTTCAGGCACTGTTTTAACTTCAATTTCAACCTGCTTATTTAATTTCTCAGATAATTTTTGTTTAATTTGATTAATTTTTTCACTTTTTAAAGGCACAGCACTTTCAACAGTTGCATACACAATACCTTTGTAGTCAATAACCTTACTGAGAAATATATCTAATATATTTAACAGCTCTTTTTCCCTGTTTTTTCTGAAAATAACTGCTATAAGTCCCAAAACATCGTTGCTTA
This sequence comes from uncultured Lachnospiraceae bacterium, assembly GCA_964526435.1. GTDB lineage: Bacteria > Bacillota > Clostridia > Lachnospirales > CAG-274 > Gallispira. Next base: position 4,602 of record CAZGIC010000104.1, read on the forward strand.
CATATTTACTGAAAGCCTTTTCAAATATACCCATTTTAATTTCAGAGCTGATTTCAGGATTATTTATTACCTTTAATATATCATCATCTAAAGCAAGAGTATCACTTATAAGTTTAATTTCAGCACTGTATTTTTCAACGCAGTCATTTTCCACTGCCAGCTGAAAGAGAGCCTCTGCATATCTTTTTGCTGCTATCCCTGCCATTCAACTCCCTCCAAACCGGATATAGTTTCATCAATAAGCTTTTCCTGTTCCTCCTCAGTCATTTTAGCAGCAATAAACTTGCCTGACATTGCAGAAGAAACTTCTATGATCTGCTTTTTGATTTCATCTTTAGCCTTTTCTTCTTCCCTCTTAATATCGGTCATGGCTCTGTTATGAATAGTCTGAGCCTCTTCCTTTGCACGGGCAATAATCTGCTGACTGTTTTTATTTGCCTGTGCTCTTGCCTTTTCAAGGATATAATTTTTTTCTGACTCAATATTTTTTAATTTATTTTCATACTCGGCCTTTAAAGCTTCCGCTTCATTAAGACGTTCTTCTGCAGAATCGATCTGCTGTGTGATTTTTTCTTTCCTTGCATTTAAGAACTTAGTAACAGGCTTGTACAAAAGCTTTGACAATACAAAGCATAATATACAGGTATTAACAAGCTGAATAGCAATCTGTATAAGTGTCTGCTGATCCAGCATTATAACATAACCGTCCACATTGTGACCTCCTTTCAGGCAGAATTTACATTCTGAAATCCGCCTCAGATTTTGTCAACCAATGGATTTGCAAACAACAGTATCATTGCAACAACAAGTCCATAGATACCTGTTGACTCGGCTACGGCACAGCCTAAAAGCATAGTTGATGTAATTGTACCCCTTGCCTCAGGCTGACGTCCTACTGCCTCAGCACCCTTACCTGCGGCATAACCCTGACCTACACCGGGTCCTATACCTGCTATCATTGCCAAACCTGCACCTATTGCAGAACAACCTAATACAAAAGCTCTTGGATCTAATCCTTCCATATAAAAATCCTCCTTGTAATAAAATTTTAATAAATCAATCGGAAATCTTATCTTTAATAAAAGTCATTGAAAGCATAACAAATATTATAGTCTGAATACAGCCTGCAAACACATCAAAATATATACTCAGCACAGCAGGTACACCTATATTAAATATTTTAAGTATACCGGGCAGTGACCCAAGTGCCATATATACCATTGATGTAATTATCATACCGCCCAGAATATTGCCAAAAAGACGGAAACTAAGGGAAATTGGTGTAGCTATCTCACTTATAATATTAAGAGGCAGCAGTATAGGCACCGGTTCAAGATACCCCTTAAAATATCCGCCCTTCCCTGTCTTTATACCCATAAAATGAATTAATATAAATGTAACAAGAGTAATTGCCGCAGTAGTACACAAATCTGCTGTAGGCGGTCTGAATCCTATAAGTCCGCTTAAATTACACAAAAGTATAAAAACAAATACGCCAAAAAACCAGTTGCCGAAATAGGCATATTTATCACTCATAGCAGAACGCACAAAGGAATCCATATATTCAATTGCAGTTTCCACCAGGTTCTGAAGTCCCGACGGCTTGTACTCATAATTTCTCATTTTAAAGCGTAAAAACAAAGCTAACAATATAAGTATAGCCATAAAAACCCATGTTGTTACAACAGTTTCAGTTATCCAGACTTCAACCCCGCCTATATTGATTGTTTCAATTATTCTGGCACTGGGATCAATTGCAGTATCAGGATTTGTTTCCCAGCCGATAAGATGCCCGACTAAGCTTTTCACTTCCAACAGATGAAGTCCCAACTGTATATCCTCCTTTCTTCATTATTTTCACAGATTCCGTTTAATTTTTACCGGTTCTGTTTGTTATAAAGTTATAAATATAAACTGCCGGCTGCAATAAAACAAGTCCGACAATAAGTCCGATAGGGTCTGCAAAACCCTTGTAGCAGGCAAATACAGCAATGGCAAGAGTAATTACATACCTTAACATATACTGTGCTCTGGCATAATTTTTAGCATTTTCAGGAGCCATTTCAGAAGCTCTTTCAAGACTTTTTGTCATAGACAACACTCTGAATACACATATCAAAACACCTAAAGCTATGCCAACTGTCCACATAATTATGCTTTCAGTAAACAAAAAACCTGCCGCCATACATATTATACCTAATACAACAGTTATTATCATAAGGCTGTTTCTGGTTTTTACTACATCACTTGTCATTTTCTGTCACCTCGTTTTTATTATTTGTATTTTCTTGGTTTTTCATAAGTTCACTTTTTATTTTATTCATATCCACATAAGTATCCTTGTCTTTAAAAAAACTTTTCACAAGCATATAAACACTTCTGAAGCCTGCAAGAATACCCATTACTGTAAATATAATAAGAAATATCCCATTTATACCCAGAAAACTGTCAATAGCCCTTCCTATAAAAAAGCATATAAATATTGGTACAAGCATAGATATTGCCACTTGTGTAAACAAAGCAAGAGCCTTTGAAACATCCTTATTCATAAAAATCACCTATGTACTTTTACATATGTTTAAATAAATATTAAACCTCATAACTATGATAACCCATAAACTGTAAAAAATTCCATCGAATTTTATTAAATTAATTTTAAATTTTGTACAATTTTCTATTATTTTTCATCATTAATTTACATTATTTTATCATATTTTATATTAAATGTAAACTTATTTTTAAATTCGTTAATAAGTATTATTTATTTTTCACAAGCAACCCATACACATAGTTATTTATTTTTGCACAAAAATAACAGCCGTACTTTATAAATACGGCTGTTCATTAA
>CAZGIC010000105.1:0-7244 GCA_964526435.1 uncultured Lachnospiraceae bacterium
CAATTTGGTATTTTGCACAAAATCATCTGACGGATACCCGATATATAACATACAACCGGGCTGCCATGTTTCAGGAAGCTGAAGTATATTTCTTGCCTTATCTTCATCAAAATAACTTATCCATACACTTCCAAGTTCAAGGCTTGCAGCCTCAAGCATCATATGTGTAGCAACAATAACTGCGTCTGTTTCACCGCTGCTCTTACCGCTTTGAGGGTGTGTCCAGCAGGCATTTTTATCATAGGCAACAAAAATCACAAGAGGTGCCCCATAATAAAGATTTATTTTACCGTGTTCTTTGTCGTCACACTCTTTTGCCAGATCCACATATTTCTTATCATATCCAAAAGAGCAGAACTCTCTGACCTTAGCCAGATTTTCAGGTGTATTAAGGACAATAATTCTCTGGGGCTGTCCATTGACAGCAGTAGGTGCCCAGCGACCTGCCTCAAGTATCATTTGTATTTTTTCCTCTTCCACAGGAGTCTTTGAAAACTTACGCACTGTTTTTCTTTTCTTTGAAATATCCATAAAATCCATATATTACACCTACCTATTTTAAATACTTTATATACTATCAGACATTTACTACAATTTTCCCGTTTACTGTTCCGTTATCCATAGCTTCACATGCTTCCTTAATATCAGAAAAATCAAAGCTCTCACCAATACATGGTTTCAACCCGTATTTCTCAATAAAGTCAAAAATTTCATTGACATCTTTCTGTGTAGGACAATTACTGTAAAAACCTGTCAGATAAACCCCGTTTGGTATATATTTGATAGGATCAAAACCATTTAAACAGTACACTCCCCCAAGAATACCTGTATTACACACAATACCCCCCTTTTCCACGCAACGCAAAGTATCATAAAGAGTTTTTGGTCCCACAAGCTCAAGAGCCTTTGTCACTCCCTGAAATCTGCCTTCAAGTTTGCCATCATCAACAACTGCACAATCTGCATTATTTAATAAATTTAATTTACTTTCTTTGTGAGTAGTCGCAATCACTTTACATCCCAGTGCCTTTGCAATTTGAATTGACACATAACCCAAGGCACAGGTACCTCCTCGTACAAGAAGGGTGTCTTCAGCCTTCAGCTTAAGGCACTCAAAAAGAGAACCCCATGCCGTAAAATATGTTTCAGGCACCGCAGCAAGCTCTGTCCATGAAAAACCTTCAGGAACAGCAAATACATGATGAACAGGAAGCAGTGCATATTCTGCATAACTGCCGTTAAAACTGCGTCCCATGCCACCCATAAATCCCACAACCTTCTGTCCTTTTTCAAACCGACTGTCAGATTCATCTGCAATTTCACCTGCACACTCAATACCCGGAATAACAGGCTTTGCAATATAATCAGCCTGAATTTCACTAAGTCTTAAAATTTTTTCAGAATGATTCATACCAAAGGCTTTTACCTTTATAAGCACCCAGCCCTTTTTAACCTCTGGCACAGGCACATCTGTAATAACCACATCATCAGCCTGTGTAGGCTTACTTATAACAACAGCTTTCATCATTTCAGGTATCATGCCAGTACCTCCTCATCAATCTCATGCCAGCACTGAGGATCTGCATCATAGAAATCCCCGCTGCTTCCGCCGGCAACAGCAGGACAGCCTCTGCACCATGCTAAAAGTTCGCATTTAGAACATTTTTTAAATTTTGTATATTCTCTGTACTCTTCCATACTTGTTACCCACACATCTGCAATTCTGTCCTCAAACACATTGCCCACCTTACTGTTTTGTCCCCTTCTGCATGCAAAAATATCACCTGTGGGAAGAATAGTCAAATGGCAGTTGCCGCAGTTACAGCCTCCGTAAATCATACCTTTTACTGCATTCTTAGGAATACTGAATGTACCCTTCTCATATTCATACAATGTCCATAGATGATCTTTTTTATTAAAATATGTTTCACATCCCATAGCCTCATATTCGCTGAATTTCTTATCACATATTTCAAGCAGTTTTCTGTATCTCAGGGGTTCAATTCCATTATTTTTTTCTTCACTTGTAGGACAGTATCTGGCAAAGGCAAATACGTCTGCTTTATGTTCCACCACCGTATCAATTATATCAGGTATTTCATCAATATTTACACTGGATACTGTTGTCATTATAACGCTTCTTATGCCTGCCTTTTTAATGCACTGTATTTTTTCAAGAGTAGTATCAAAACTTCCCAGCTTGCGAAACCAGTCATGGGTTTCTCTCATACCGTCAATTGAAAGCTGATATTTTTCACAGCCGTACTCCTTTAATTTACGGCACACTTCATCGTTTAAATGAAATGGATTTCCAAGAATGGTAAAGGAAATGTTATTGCTCTTTATAAGCTCCATAAGCCACCGAAAATCAGTATGAAGAATAGGATCTCCTCCCGTAATATAAAAATAAGGCTGTCTGTCATATACCTTACAAAAATCAAGACAGTTATAAAATGTTTCTTCCATTTGTTCCCTGTTCATAGTATCTGTCTTTTTACAGTTGTCCTCAGAAAAAATATAGCAGTGCTTACAGCGCTGATCACACTCGTCAGTTATATGCCACTGAAAAGAAAAATATGGTTTCATTTTCAATAACCCCCTTGTATATATAAATCGGATAAACCGAATATTTTTTCAAAATTTTCCCGACAGAAATCTTCTGTCGGGACTGACATTAGTTATAGCCGAACAATTACTTGTCGCCTGCACCACAGGCAGAACCGCAAGCTGAAGACTTTTCTTCAAACTTGTCACCTGAACCGCAAGCAGAACCGCAAGCTGAAGCAGGAGCTGCATCTGTTTTATTGTTCCAGCTAAATAAATCACAAAGTGCCATTTTCATTACCTCCATTTGAATATTCAGAGTATGTATCTCTGTAATTATTATTATAATTATTATTTTTTACTCTAACAAGTACGCACTTTTTTATAACCGTAGTTACATTTTTATAACTATAGGCAAATTAAGCATTTCTTAATTTTATTATAAAATTTTTGTATTTTTTCTGTATATTGTTGTTTTTTTATCTCCAATACATTATAATTGAATATAACATTCTATTTTAATGTATTGGAGGGATAGCTATGATGACAAAGGAAGAAATGCCGGCATGTCCGGTTGCAACAACCGTATCACTAATAGGCAGCAAATGGAAACTTCTTATTTTGAGAAATCTGATTCACCGCCCATGGCGATTTAATGAATTAAAAAAAGATTTGGAAGGTATTAGCCAGAAAGTTCTTACAGACAGCCTTCGATCTATGGAAACAGACGGAATAGTTATCCGTACAGTTTTCCCTGAAGTTCCGCCCAGAGTAGAATATTCTTTAAGCGAACTTGGCAAATCCATGATTCCCATAATTAATTCAATGGAAGAATGGGGACTGGCATACAAGAAAAAAATGAGTAAAGAATGATACATAATTGTTAAACCATTTATTTTATATAATTTTTCAATTAATATAAAGAGGCTGTCCCAACAGACAGCCTCTTCTGCATGTCAAAAAATCGACACGCTGAAATATGTAAAACCTATTTTATTTCTTTTGTCATTCACCTGTACAAAAAGCTTTGCCTATTTATTACACTTAAATCTGTTATATTTAAATTCACTCATATCAACAACAGTCTTTTCTCCCATAGCCATTTGTGCAAGTATAAGACCTACAGCAGGAGCTGAACCAAAGCCATGTCCTGTAAAACCGGTGGCAAGTATAAGCCCGGGAACTTCATCTATACAATCAATAACAGGAACCCCATCCATTGATAAATCAAGCCATCCGCCCCATGTTCTTATAATTTTGGTATTTTTTAGTGCAGGTATATAATTTATTATTGCCCTGCATCCTGCCGATAATGTCCATGCAGATGTTCTTAAATCAGTAAGTTCCTGATCGGCATTTACTTCAAATCCTGATTCTGAACCAAACACAAAAGAACCATGGACACTCTGATGTCCGTAAAAATCTGCATCGGCAGTACCCAGCATCATGTTAAACATTTCAGGCTGCATTTCAGTAACAAGGGCTTCTTCAAAATACTTTCTCATTGGTATATCAATACCTACAGTCCTTGCAATAGCCCTGCTTTCGTAACCACACACAAGTATGATTCTGTCCCCTTCAAAAACAGTTCCATCTTTTAACACAACCTGTCTTGCATATCCTCTTATTTTTTTAATAGCTGAAACTTCTGCATCAGTCCCAAAACAAACCCCAAGTTCCAGAGCTCTTTTATAATAAGCAAGTGTTGTTTTTATTGGGTTTGCATGACCGTCAGTAGGGCACCAGCTTGCGCCTATAACATCATCTGACAGATAGGGGCATAACTCATGTACCTCTTTTCCATCAATCATACGCACTTCAAGTCCGACAGCTCTTGATTTATCAACAATAGTATTAAGCTTTTTTAAATGCTCTTCAGTTTTTCCCAGTCTCAGATTTCCGTACTGACAATATTCAACATCTACCCCAAGTTCTTCAGAAAGAGTAGGCCACATATTTTTAATTCCGTACATAACATAGGGAAGTTCTCTTACATCTCTTCCGGACTGACGCACACCTCCGCCGTTTCTGCTTGAACCTCCATGACCAATGCTTTCAGACCCTTCAAGCACAATTACATTTTTAATTCCCTTCTTAGCAAGATAATAAGCAGCAGCACAGCCGTTAACTCCGCCGCCTATTATAATAACATCAGCAGTTTTTTTCATTATTCATTACCTCCGTCCTTTGCCAGTATTTCCATTTCCATGGGACGCATGGGTGCTCTTGATGTAGCAGGTTCTATTTCATCAGGGGCAACTTTCAGCTCTTTAGCCATAATACTTTTAACAAGTCTGCCACAGGTTTGTCCCTGACAAAGTCCCATGCCATTTCGAAGAAATCTTCTCATTTCTTCAACTGTTATCATTCCTGAATGTATTGCACGTCTTATTTCTCCCTTTGTTACTTCCTCACAACGGCAAATTAAAATATCGTCATCAGGTTCTGGTACAAATTCTCCAATATTCTCAATAATATCATTAACACACTTCATATAATACCCTCCTAAGCCTTAAAAAATCTTGCATCATTTACTTTATCTTTAGGTACTTTTACAGTCAGCAGATTAGTATGGTCAAAAGCCGGAACAGATTTTGCACTGACAACTTCCGCCTCACACACAACATTTCCGCTTCTGTCAAGAGCCTTACCCTTTTGTCCTGCTTCAGGCAGTGGTAAAAATTCATAAGGCATAGTAATACTTGCATACTCATTTTCAAAATCATTGTCAATTAAAAATATTGCCTGCCCTGAACATGCAGCAACGCACATACCGCATCCTATACACTTATGACTTGCATCTACAACGGGAAGAGTTGTTATTTTACTTCCTATGCTTATACATCCTGCTTTACAGGCATCCTGACAAGGATTGCATGGTATATTCTGCGTACACTCAATTACAGGATGTATACCCACTTGCTGTGTAACACCGGGAAATCTTTCCAGCTCTTCTTTGTTTAAATAACCTTTTGTAAGAAGATTCATGGAAATATCTATCCCTTCTTCTGTTTTTTCAATAAGTTTACCTCTGTTCTGAGGTGCAAACATTCCTTCTCTGAGCGTTCCCAGAACTCTTTTTAATTCATTACAGCTTTCAGTATATTCCTCTTCTTCAATATATCCCAGCTTATAAGCAACAGCATTTCCTGCTATTCTTCCGCCAATCATAGCAGAACTTGCTTCTTCTATACCAGACACATCACCGGCTGCAAAAACACCGTCTATACTTGTTTCCCCAAACTCATTGCATTCAGGTACCAAACCGCCCTTTGTGTCATTCATTTTACATCCTGCCTGTTTTAAAAGCTGTGACATAGGTGATAATCCCACAGCCAGACAAATTGTATCCACATCAAAATGTTTTTCACTTCCGGGCTTTACTTTCCAGTCAGGACCAACCTCACCAATCACTACACCTGTTACCCTTTCATCACCTTCAGCTTCTACAATAGTATGAGATAAGTAAAAAGGTACACCACAGCGTGCTACTTTTGCAGCATGAACGCCATATCCTCCGACTCTTGGTGCTGCATCAACAACTGCTGCAACTTCACATCCTGCCTGGAGAAGCTGATAACTTACAACAAGGCCTACATTTCCACTGCCCAGCATAAGAATTTTATTTCCCGGTTTAATACTATGAAGATTCATCATAGTCTGTGCAGCACCTGCACCTATTACACCGGGTAATGTCCAGCCTTTAAATGTTACCATATTTTCACTTGCGCCTGTTGCCACAAGTATGGCATCTCCCTTAAAATGTTTCACCTGGTCCTCAATTTTAACAGTTACCTCCTTTTCAGGATAAAGTCCTATAACTGTTGCATTAAGTACAACATTAACACCATATTTTTCAGCCTCGCTCAAAAGCTCCTCGCCAATTTTAAAACCTCTTACCTTTGCCTTATGTTCCTTAGAGCCAAAAAACTTATGTATCTGCTTAAAAAGCTGTCCGCCCGGCTTTGCATTTTCATCGAATACAATAGGTTTTACACCACGCTTTGCAGCTTCAATAGCCGCAGAAAGTCCTGCCGGTCCTGCACCTATAACAATCAAATCATATCTTTCAATATTCATATTTTCCCCTCCTGTTCTGACTTTACACTTACACCATATTGTGTTTCAACATTCATTCCCTGCTTAAGAGGTGTAACACAGGTACGTACATTGGGCACTCCGTCTACAACCATAACACAGTCAGTACATCTGCCTATAGCACAAAATATACCTCTGGGTTCATGTTTTCTGGCTGTATATCTGTGTACCATAACTCCGGCAGCTTTTAATGCCACAGCTATAGGTTCCCCTTCGTAACCCTGTAACTTTTTTCCGTTATATGTAAATTCAACTATTTTTCCATTTTCAGTTTTCCCAAGAACAGGATGTTCAATAATTCTATCCATATTAATATTCCTCCTTAAAACATTGCCTGTGCGGCTCATAGCTTAAGCTTTGTTCCTGTTTCCTTTTTCTTATAATAATCTTTATATATTATATAATTGCCATATAAAAAACACTTGCAGATATCAGTACAGTATCAGGTTTAAACCACTTTCTTTTGTATTTTGGTCAGTTTTCCCTTATAAATAATAGCGGTCGGTCTGACCTCCTGTTCTGATATATCCACATATATCCCTCCTAAAAAAAACAAGGCAGAAGATTTTTATCTACTGCCTCGTTGCCTGTCACAATTCTTA
>CAZGIC010000106.1:0-7238 GCA_964526435.1 uncultured Lachnospiraceae bacterium
AAAAGAGAGGCATTACCTCTCAAATTAATCTACCGATATATAATACCACAACCCCTGTTACTTTGTGTTACCAAATTAAACACATAAAAAAACGACAATCTTTGAATATTCAAAGATCGTCGTTTTTTATTTTAATGAAAAATCCCTGTTAACCGACAGCCCCTAATTAGCTTTATGCAATAAATGCAAACATTTATTCTGCCGTTGTTTCTTCCTCTGCAGTCTTAGTTCCCACAAGAGTTACCTGCCGTCTCGGAAGATATGTGCTCTTATTTATTTTTACTGTTTCCTGAAGCACACCATATTCATAAACTTCTTTATAAAGCTCATAAACATACCCGTTCATTGCTGTCAGATCAATCACTGTAGTACCCTCAGGAAGAGTATCATCTTCCTTTACTATAGGTTCATCAGGCTCTGTTTCTTCAATAAACTTGTTATAGAACTTAAGTGTTCTTCCGGAATCATGAATTTCCTTGCCGTATATATTTATTACAACATTTGAATTTGCAAGATAGGCTTCTATAAATATAGCACAATCTGTGTTGTTGACAAATTTAAGATCCTTGTAATCACCTGCAAGGGTAGCATCAAAGGCATAATCCGAATATCCCACCTTCATTGAATGGTTAAATCTTTCAGTTATATCAACCTCAGCATATAAAAGTGCCATATAAAGAGCACTTGATACCTGGCACATACCGCCTCCTATGCTGTCTTCAATTCTTCCGTTTACAATTGTTCCTGCACTTGCCCAGCCGTTTTCTTCCGTGCATGGGTTAAAATGTTCATTTGTGGAAAATTCCTCTCCGGGATACACAACAACCCCGTTTATTTTCTCACAGCCGTTTCTCAGATTCTGTATTCTGTTGTCATCTCCCTCTGAGTAAGGGCTTGAATATGTACCAATGATACCTGTAATTCCGCTTACATCAGCGTCCTTATGCTCAGGTTCAGTTGCCTGAATCTCAAATGTAACTTCCCCGCCAAATTCTCTGTTGTCAATAAGTTCATAAACCTGATTTAAAAGTGTTTCCTTGTCTATTGTATAACCTGTCTGGGCAGGAGTTACAATAAATTCTCCGTTAACATGTTTTAAACCTGCATTTTCAGGCTCTACTGTTATCTGATCTGATATGGCATTTATATAGGATTGAACCTGTGCCTTATTGTAACTCATAATTCCAAAATCAACGGTTCCTCCCTCAAGGGCTTTAAACTGTCTCCACCAGTCAGGAGATTCAGGATCCTTTGCAAAATTTACAGCAGATTCCACAGCCCCTTCAACATCAAATTCAAGCTCAAAGTCCTGAAATGTATAACTGTATGAATATGTGCCGTCACTGCTTTTTATTGTTATTATATTTCCCTCAGTATCTGTGTCAACCTTTGAATTTATGTATTTATATGCTTCTTCTTCACTCATACCCGAAACATCTTTTCCGTCAACAAGTATACCCTGAAGTATTACATTTTCTTCAGTTTTATTAGGGTGATCTATCTTCCACTGATAATACCTGCTCATTACAGGACGACGAAACAAGACCACTCCTGCTATAACAATTATAAGAAACGGTAATATTCTTATTAATGGTCTTGAACGTCTTCTTTTATTTTTTTTTCGCCTTTTACGGTTATTATTTATATTACCCTTAGGCATACATATTAACTCCTTTATAATACTTCTATGTTTTTCATTTCTTCACAGGAATATAAATCTCCAACTCTCTTTGATTTGTAAGCAGATCGTCTTCAAGAGTATCCATCAGTCTGTCTACGTCCATTTCAGAGTTGAGTATAACTGTTCCGTTTACTTCTGAAGCTATTTCTTCAAGGGTGCTTCTCATTTTGTCCATATCAATGGTAAAATTGGGTACAAGATATTCTCTTGTATCTTCAAGATTTTGGGCAAACTGCACTCTTGCCGCCTTAGTACCGCTTCTGCCTATTTTATAAGCCTCATCTACAGCAGACTCTATATCATAAACACCGCCTAAATCATCATAATTAACAGTTCTTGAATAATTTCCATACTTTAAAGTAAATTCTCTTGAAAGTCTTTCTCCTGCATAATCTGTAATACCCTTTCTTACAGCCTGTTCTTTTGTAAGTCCCCCTATATTTACTTCTTCAAGATAAACGCCATTGTATATAAGGTCAGAATCAAGGGCTTCAAAATATCTTTCAATTGACGCATTTGCTTTGCTGTTGACAGCAAAATTCACGCTGAACACTGCCGTAACAGCGAAAATTACAACACATGCTCCCAGAATTATATATCCCTTATTTATGCCTGATATTTTAGCTGAAAATTCTTTACCGAACTTTTTTAATAAATTAAAATCCTCACTTAATCTTTTCCCGGCATTTTTTACATATTCAGAAACAATTTTTATATTGATTTCTTTGCTTTTATCTGAATCCTGCTTTGGTTCTTTGCTTCCGAATCCCATATCTGTCCTCCTGTTATTATCCTATAAAAATTACGGATATTGAGCTTAAAAACATTATTCCCACAAGCACCAATGCAATAACGCCTGCAATCTTTCTTCTTGTTTCTGCCTTCATTCTTCTCATAATATAACAACTCCTTACATATAACTTACATATAATCTAAAATTACTCTATCTTATTATTATAACAGACAAAAATTTTTTTTCAACAATAATATGTTGACAATAATGTTAAAAAATTTTACAATTTGATTAAGATATGAAACAATTTATGTAAAAATCAGTTCAGGCTGTTCTTTATGATATAATTTATGTAAACAGGAGCTTTAAATATAACGGGAGAATGCAGATTATGGATATAAAATTAAGCAGCGGACAGAAAAAAGCCGTAGAAACAAAAAACAAAAATATACTGGTAAGTGCGGCAGCAGGTTCAGGCAAAACTTTTGTGCTTACACAGAGGGTTTTATCAAGGATCATTGACGACAGATGGAATATAGATTCATTTCTCATTGTTACATTTACAAGAGATGCGGCAGGAGAAATGAAATCAAGAATTACAAAAAGCCTTGAAGACAAACTTAAAGAAACTTCCGATGAAGACCTTATAAGGCATATTGAAAAACAGCTTATACTTATAAACAAAGCTGATATATCTACAATAGATGCCTTCTGTTCAAAAGTTGTAAAACAAAATTTTCATAAAACGGATCTGGATCCGGGATATAAAACCCCTGCAGAAGCAGAAATCGCCGATTTGAAAAAACAGGCAATGGAAGATACACTTAATGAGCTTCTTGGGGAAAATGACCCGGAGTTCAGAAAATTCTACTTTAGTTTTGCAGGCAAAAGCAATGACAAAACCGTTACAGATATGATAAACAGTCTTTATATATTTGCCGACAGTCTGCCCTATCCTGACAAGTGGTTTGATAAATGTCTTAAAGACTATGATGCAGACAGCTTTAGCGAAAGCATATGGGGAAATGTTCTCAATAAAAAAGCAGAATTTGAAATAAAAAATGCAAAAGAATACGCAGATAAAGCAATGGAATATTTCAAATACAGCGACAAAGACAAACTCCCCAAATCTGTCATAAATGTTTTTAACACAATTGATGAATTTGAAAATTCATTAAAAAAAGGCGGACTTAAAAGTATTTCAGACATTCAGATAAAACTCAGGATAGACCTCAGAGCTGTTAAGGAAGAGTATGCCCTTGCACATATTGACGTAATTAAAAGGTATCTTAATTTTGCAAAAGACTCTCTTAATAATGCCCTTAATTATTCATTGCAGTTAAATGAAGAGGCAGAACATCACTTTCAGTCTGTTAAACCTGATATTAAAGCCCTCATAAAGGCTGTCCGTACTTTTGCCAAAAATTATAAGGAGCTTAAACTTGACAAGCAAATGGCAGAATTTAACGACATTTCTCATTACTGCCTTAATATGCTGAGAGATAATGACGGAAATACAACTGAAATTGCCGAAGAATACAGAAATAAATTTAATGAAATAATTATAGATGAATATCAGGACAGCAATTATCTTCAGGAGGCAATTCTCACTGCTGTGTCAAGGTGCGGCAAAGGGGAAAACAACATATTTATGGTCGGAGATGTGAAACAGGCTATATACAGATTCAGGCAGACTACTCCCGAGCTTTTTATTGAAAAATACAACAAATATTCAGATGAGAGCAGTAATAATGAATTAATACTTCTTTCAGAAAATTACCGTTCAAGAGCTGTAGTCCTTGATGCCTGCAACCTTATATTTAAGCAGATAATGGATGACAGGCTGGGAAATGTAAATTATACAGATGAAGTTGCATTAAATCCCAAGGCCGATTTCCCCGAAGCAGAAGAAGGAATTAATATATCAAAAAGCACAGAACTTATTGTTGTTGATGCTTCCGAAAAAGAAGACTGTGACCTTGACCCTAAAACCGCTGAGGCTAAAGCCGTTGCAAAGAGAATACACGAAATCCTTGTAACAGATCCCCTCTATATTTACGATAAGGAGGAAGGCTACAGAGCCCTAAGAAAAAGTGATATAGTTATTCTTGTCAGCAAAAGGACCAATGCAGATGTATTTTTTGAAGAATTAAATTCAATAGGAATTGACTGTACATTTGAAGTTGCAAACCCTCTTTTTAAAACCACAGAAGTCAAAAATATTATTTCACTTTTAAGGCTTATAGACAATCCATTTCAGGATATAGATTTAATAAATGTACTTCATTCACCTATGTACGGCTTGTCATTTGACGATATAGCAGAAATAAGGATACATAACAGAAAAGACAAGGTATATACCGCCGTACAGGAATACTCCCAGAAAGAGGACAGAATAAGTGCTGTATTGAGAAAATTTTTATATGATTTAAACTACTACAGAGATTTTGCCATAAACAATTCAACAGGTGATCTGCTTTCAGAAATATATGACAGAAGCAACTATTTTAACTATACAGGCATACTTGACAAAGGAGATTTAAGACAGTCCAATTTAAGACTTTTTAAAGAAATTGCAATTGATTTTGAATCTAAGGGCATTACAGACCTTCACAGCTTTATAAACTATACAGACACTGACTTAAGCGATGAGGTTGCCGACAGGGACAAAGCTGGATCTGCCGCCTCTCTTTCCGAAAATGACAATGCCGTAAGAATAATGACAATTCACAAAAGCAAGGGACTTGAATTCCCTGTAGTATTTGTATCACAGCTTCAGAATAAGATAAACATAAGGTTTAAGGCAAATGACTATATTTTTGACAGAGAACTTGGCATAGGCTTAAAATATGTTGACAACAAAAACAGAATTAAGTATAAAACACAGCCCTACAACATAATTGCAGATAAATACGAGGAAGAAGAAGACTCAGAAAATCTCAGACTTTTGTATGTAGCACTTACAAGAGCTAAGGAAAAGCTTATAATCACAGGAGTTACAAAGGGCAAAGGAATTAACGCAAAGTCAGGAAAAGACGCTGTATTAAACGAACTTTCACAAGACAACAATATAATGCTGCCTTTTGCCTTAAGAAAAATGGCTGACAGTCCTCTTTTCTGGGTATTATCAGCATTAAAAAGAAGCCGTCTTGACACAAAAGGCGTAATTGAACAAAAATGGAGCACTCTTTCAAATATAGATACACTTGAAGAAATTAAAGGAGCAGAAGCCGTAAATGCTATAGACAGAATGAATGCCATTGACACCAAAACAAAAGACATTTACAGGGATATTATTGAAGAAAGACTAAACTATGTATATCCCTCCACCGATGAAACCCTGCTTCCTTCAAAAATTTCAATTACAGAAATAAAAAGAAAGCTTAACAGTGAAAATAATGATACCTTTAACTATTACAGCCATAGAAAGGTAACAGGACTGCCTGAGTTTATGAAAACAGAAAAAAGGATCACATCTGCTCAGCTTGGTACACTTTATCACACTGTTATGGAGCATATAGATTTTAAAAATACAGAAAACGAAAAGAATATTACAGCTTTAATTGACAGTCTTGAAGAAAAAGGAATAATAACTTCCGACGAAAAAAAGTCAGTAGATATAAAAAAACTTGTAAAATTTATAACCTCCCCTCTTTTTAAACGTATAAAAAAATCTGATGCTGTATTCAGAGAAGCACCCTTTGTAATGTCAATGAAAGCTTCAAGATTTAAAGAATTTGAAAATTCAGATGCAGAAATCCTTGTACACGGCATCATAGACTTATACTTTGTTGAAGACAATGAAATTGTACTTGTAGACTACAAAACAGACAAAATATATAATAACCTAACCGAACTTGCCGAAAAATACAAAATACAGCTTGAATTATACAAAGAAGCCCTTGAAAAGAACACAGACATTAATGTTAAGGAATGTATTATATATTCAGTAGACAGAGGAGAAAGCGTAAATGTTGAATTCTAAACACCCCTTTTATTCAGCAAATGACTATTACAGGGAAATATTCGGAGAAAAGATAATAAAGCTTGCAATAGACGGCGGCTTTACATGTCCCAACAGAGATGGTACACTTTCTCATAAGGGCTGTATATTCTGCAGCGGCAAAGGTTCAGGAGATTTTGCAGGAAGCAGAAGTCTTTCAATAAGCGACCAGTACATACAAATGAAAGAGAAAATGTCAGCTAAATGGGGCGAAGGCAAGTATATGATGTATTTTCAGGCTTATACAAATACATATGCACCCATTGAAAGGCTCAGAAGTCTGTATTATGAGGCTGTTGAACAGGAAAATGTAGCTGCTCTTTCCATAGCCACAAGACCCGATTGTATAAACAGTGAAGTTGTTGAACTTTTAAAAGAGCTTTCAAAAAAGGTTTATGTTTGTGTTGAACTTGGGTTACAGACAAGCAAGGCTGAAAGTGTAAAGCTTATAAACAGATGCTATGAAAATGAAATTTACAAAAATACAGTAAAAGAACTTAACAAACAAGGTATAGACACTGTAACACATATTATACTGGGGCTTCCGGGAGAAGACTATAATGATATGCTTAACAGTGTTAAATATGCCATAGACTGGGGCACAAAAGGACTGAAACTCCAGCTTCTCCACATTATAAAAGGCACTCCTCTATATGACTATTACAACAAAAAACCTTTTAAATATTTTACCCTTGAAGAGTATGTAAACACTGTTGTAAATATTATTGAGGAAATACCACAGAATATTGTTATCCACAGAATAACGGGAGATGCAAACAAAGCAGAGCTTTTTGAACCCTGGTGGAGCCTTGACAAACGAA
>CAZGIC010000107.1:0-7156 GCA_964526435.1 uncultured Lachnospiraceae bacterium
TTTTTCATCTGTACAAAATTAAAGATATTGTGCATAGGAAGCAGTCTTGATAAATTCTATTAAGACTGCTTTTATCTGTTTTTTTAGTTGTTTTACAGCAAAAATAAAGTTATTTTTATTAACAGAATGGATATAAAAGGAAAAGAGAGCAATATATTACTTTAAAAAGTAAATTATTGCTAAAGGATATTTATTTATATTTAGAAATATGTGTTGAATAAATTAGTTTTTTATGATAAAATATTTCGATAAGAGGTGATTTTATTGATAAAAAAATTGATATATATGTTCTTTGCGGTACTTGGGCTTACTATGATTTTTGCCATAAGTGCAGGTGCAGCTGAGGATACAGAACAAAAAATAAAGGTATATTTAAATGGTGATTATATTCAGTTTTCATCACAGGAACCTATAGTTGTGGAGAGGCGAACCCTTATACCCTTAAGAGGTATATTTGAAGAAATGGGTTACAGTATAGAATGGGATGCAAATACAAAGTCCTGTACAATTTCAAATAATATACAGACCATAACAATAAGAAATGGCTACCTGAATATGCAGGTTAATGATCAGATATATGTACTGGATGTTCCTGCACAGATTATAAATAATGTATTTATGATACCTTTGAGAGCTGTAGCAGAAAGTACCGGAGCAACGGTTACATGGGATGCTAATACAAAATCAGTATATATTAACAGCAGTACTGATGAAAATGTAAGTTTTACTGTAAACGAATATGTAGTAGAATACACTGATGTTATTTCTGAGCTTTCAGGAGTTAGTCCTCTGTTCAGAACACTTAATGCACTTACGGACAAAAATTACAGCAGTAAAGTAAGTGTTTTGCAGCAACAGATTAGAGATGCAAGAGAAAGTCTTGACAGTATGTATTTACAGCTTTCTGAAATGACTCCGCCTGATGATTACAGTGAATTTCATGAACTGTCAATGGAGATGATAAATGCACTGAAAGAACTGTGCGACCTTGTGGAGAATATGCTTGGAAGTGATATGACTTATGATGAGGCAGCTTCCGAAATCAGTACTTTGATGGCAAAGGCAAATGAAATAAACAAAAAATTAAGTGATGCCACAGCAGAGTTAAATATGAGTGTATACAGATAAAGGGAGATTATATATGGATAATAGAAAGAAAAAATGGGAAAAAGGTGTCGGAGGGCAGGCTGTTATTGAAGGAGTAATGATGAGAGGTAAAAGTATGTATGCTCTTTCTGTGAGAACTCCTGATAAAAAAATAAAAACAGTAAAAACAAATATGAAATCAGCTAAGGAAAGATTCTTTCTGTGGAAACTGCCCATAATAAGAGGAATTGTTGCCTTTGTTGATTCCCTTGTAACAGGAATGAAGGTAACAATGAAATCTGCTGAACTTGCAGGACTTGATGATATTGAATATGATAAGGAAAGTAAGTTTGAAATGTGGCTTGAAAAAAAATTCGGCGACAAGCTGGCAGATTACCTTATATATTTCAGCGTATTTATATCCATATGCCTTTGTATTGCTATTTTTATGGTATTGCCAACGGTTCTGGGAGGATGGATAAACAGCTTCCTTGGAAACAATACTGCAGTAAGAGGCGCTATTGAAAGTGTAATTAAGATTATAATATTTCTTGGATACATGATACTTGTTTCACAGATGGAGGATATCAAAAGAGTGTTTATGTATCACGGGGCAGAACATAAGACAATAAACTGCTTTGAAAGTGATCTTGAACTTACTGTTGAAAATGTGAGAAACAGTACACGTTTTCACAAAAGATGCGGTACAAGTTTTCTGGTAATTGTACTTATTATAAGTATAATCGTGTTTTTCTTTGTGCAGACAAATGATTTTTGGCTGAGAATACTTTCAAGAGTTATACTTATACCTTTAATTGCAGGATTATCATATGAAGTCATAAGATGGGCAGGCAGACACGATAATTTACTTGTAAATATAGTAAGTTTCCCGGGAATAGCAACTCAGCTTATAACAACAAGTGAGCCTGACGACAGTATGATAGAAGTTGCTATTGCATCTCTTAAAGCTGTACTTGAGGAGGAACCTGTTGATGAATGTGAAAACAGCGGTACAGGAAGTCAGAAAAAAGCTGGCTGAAAATAATACAGATACACCCTTGCTTGATGCTCAGCTTATTGTAGGCAAGGCTGCGAATATGACAAGAGTGCAGATACTGACATATCCCGATAAAATATTAAGTGAAACTGAAATCTGTAAAATAAATGAAATGTGCAATGAAAGAATAAAGAGAAAACCTATGCAGTATATTTTAGGTGTATGTGAATTTATGGGGCTTAATTTTAAAGTCAATTCACATACACTTATACCCAGAGGGGACACCGAAATCCTTGTTGAAAAGGCAATTGAAACTGTAAAAAGAAATAATTACAGATCTGTACTTGATATAGGAACAGGCTCCGGAGCAATTGCAGTAAGCATGGCGAAGTTTACAAATGCTCAGGTTTCTGCTGTTGATATATCGGAAGGTGCTCTTGAAACTGCTGTTGAAAATGGCAGGGAAAACGGGGTAAAAGTAAATTTTTTTATAAGTGATATTTTTGATAATGTAAATGAAAAATATGACATTATACTTTCAAATCCTCCTTATATCGAAAGGGATATTATTAAAACACTTGAGCCTGATGTTAAGGATTATGAGCCTTTGTCTGCCCTGGACGGCGGTTATGACGGACTTGATTTTTACAGAAGGATAATAAAGGATATAGACAGTTACCTTAATGAAGGAGGATGTGTCGTATTTGAAATAGGATATAATCAGGGAGATAATGTATCTAAGATGCTGTATGAAAAAAATTTTAAAAATATAAGCGTTGAAAAAGACCTTTCAGGACTTGACAGGGTTGTAATCGGATACAAAATATGATAAAATAGTATCATCGTAATGGAGGATGATGTACTTATGCTTGAAAGATTAGCAGATATAGAAAAGCGCTATATTGACCTTTCGGATAAGATAAATGATCCGGAAGTAATAAGTAACAATGAGGAATGGCGAAAGCTTATGAAAGAGCACAGCGACATTTCTCCTATTGTAGAAAAATACAGAGAGTATAAAGAAACAGAAGAAACTGTTGAGGAAGCCAGGGAAATGCTCGACGATTCAGATGAGGAAATGAAAGCTCTGGCAAAGGAAGAATTTTCAGAAGGAAGAAAAAAACTTGATGAGCTTAAGGACGAATTAACAGTACTTTTGCTTCCAAAGGATCCTAATGATGAAAAAAATGTTATTGTAGAAATAAGAGGTGGTGCCGGGGGAGATGAGGCAAATATTTTTGCCGGTGACCTTTTCAGAATGTACTCAAGATATGCTGAAAGAAGACATTGGAAAATTGAAATAATGAATACCAATGAATGTGAGGCAGGGGGATTCAGAGAAATATCATTTATGATAAATGGTCACGGAGCCTATTCCAGACTTAAATATGAAAGTGGTGTACACAGAGTACAGAGAATCCCCACAACAGAATCAGGAGGAAGAATTCATACTTCAACTGCATCGGTTGCAGTGCTTCCTGAAGTTGAAGCTGTAGACGTTCAGCTTAATATGAATGACTGCAGATTTGACGTTTTCAGAGCTTCAGGCAATGGAGGGCAGTGTGTAAATACGACTGATTCCGCCGTAAGACTTACGCATATGCCAACAGGTATAGTAATATCCTGTCAGGACGAGAAAAGCCAGATTAAGAATAAGGAAAAAGCCCTTAAGGTCTTAATGAGCAAACTCTATGATCTTGAACAGGAAAAACAGCATGCAGAAGTTGCGGCAGAGAGAAAGAGTCAGATAGGCAGAGGCAACAGAAATGAAAGAATAAGAACATATAATTATCCTCAGGGAAGAGTTACAGACCATAGAATAGGTTTAACTCTTCATAAACTGGATACAATTATTGACGGTGATCTTGATGAAATAATGGATGCACTTATTACAACAGAACAGGCAGAAAAATTAAAAAATGGCACTGAAGAATAAATTTAAATAAAGGAGATGTTAAAATGCATATCAACAAAAAGGAATTTACAAAAAAGCTTTCTGATAATGTGAAAACACTGTCACGTAAGTCAATTGAAACAGCTACAAAGGAACAGCTTTATGAAGCACTTGTTTTTACTATAAGGGATTATGTAACAGATAAGTGGCTTAAGACTCACGAGACTTATGACAAAACAGGATGTAAAATTGTATGTTATTTGTCAATGGAATTTCTTATGGGACGTTTTTTAGGCAATGCTATACTTAATATGACAATGCTTAATGATGTTAAGGAAGTTCTTTCTGAATTAAATATTGATTACAATATCCTTGAGGAAGTAGAGAGAGATCCCGGACTTGGTAACGGCGGACTTGGCAGACTTGCTGCTTGTTTCCTTGATTCTCTTTCAACACTTGAGCTTCCTGCATATGGCTGTGGTATAAGATACCATTACGGTATTTTTGAACAGAAAATTGAAAACGGCTATCAGATTGAAGCACCTGATAACTGGCTTCAGGACGGAGATATGTGGGGCGTTAAACGTTCAGAATACTCAGTTGAAGTTAAGTTTGGCGGTAATGTAAAGGCTGTTAAGCAGGAAGACGGAGGATATAAATTTGTTCAGGAAAATTATCAGTCAGTTATAGCTATTCCTTATGACTATCCTGTTGTTGGTTTTGATAACAATACTGTTAATACTCTCAGATTATGGGATGCAGAGGCTAAGAATAAATTTGACCTTAAGAGCTTTAATGAGGGTAACTACAGCAAGGCTGTTGAGGAAGAAAATCTGGCAAAGACTCTTACAGAAGTTTTATATCCTGCTGATGAGCATTATGCAGGTAAGGAATTAAGATTAAGACAGCAGTATTTCTTTGTATCAGCAACTTTACAGAGAGTACTTCAGAAGTATGTTCAGAAATTTGGTACAGACTTTTCAAAGCTTTCAGAAAAGTATGCTTTCCAGTTAAATGATACACACCCAAGTATTGCTGTTGCAGAACTTATGAGACTCCTTGTTGATGAATATGATGTGCCATGGGATGATGCATGGGAAATTACAAAGGAATGCTGTGCATATACTAACCATACAATTATGGCTGAAGCTCTTGAAAAGTGGCCTATTGAACTTTTCTCAAGACTTCTTCCACGTATATATATGATAGTTGAGGAAATTAACAAGAGATTTTGCGAAATGCTCATTAATAAGTATGGCAATGATGCAGAAAAAATCAGAAAGATGGCAATTGTTGCTGACGGACAGATAAAAATGGCATGGCTTGCAATTGTAGGAAGTCATTCTGTAAACGGTGTTGCGGCTCTTCATACAGAAATACTTAAAAATCAGGAATTGAAGGATTTCTATGAAATATATCCTGAAAAGTTTAACAATAAGACAAACGGAATTACTCAGAGAAGATGGCTTGGTCATGCAAATCCTGAGCTTGCTAAACTTATTACAAAAGAAATCGGTGACGGTTTCTATAAAGATTTGTCACAGCTTGAAAAACTTGTGCCTTTGGCTGAAGATAAAAAGTTCAGAAAGAAATTTATGGATATTAAGAAGGCAAACAAGGTTGCATTATCTGATTATTTCAAGGCAACAATGGGCATTGAAATAGATCCTGAATCTATTTATGATATTCAGGTTAAAAGACTTCATGAATATAAGAGACAGCTTTTAAATATTCTCCATGTTATGAGCCTTTACAACAAGCTTAAAGTAAATCCGGGTATGGATATGGTTCCAAGAACATTTATATTCGGCGCTAAGGCAGCAGCGGGATATAGGAGAGCAAAGCTTATTATTAAGCTTATAAATTCTGTTGCAAACCTTGTAAATAATGATGAAAGCATAGAAGGCAAGATAAAAGTAATATTTGCTGAAAACTACAGAGTAAGTCTTGCTGAAAAGCTTATACCAGCAGCTGATGTTTCAGAACAGATATCAACAGCTTCAAAAGAGGCTTCAGGTACAGGAAATATGAAATTTATGCTTAACGGTGCATTGACTATGGGTACTCTTGACGGTGCAAATGTTGAGATCAGAGAAGAAGTCGGCGATGATAACATATTTATATTTGGTATGAAGGCTGATGAGGTTATTGATGCTTACAGCAGAAATGACTACAATCCATGGGATATTTACAATATGAATTCCGATGTGAGAGCTGTGCTGAATATGCTTATAAACGGTACTCTTGATCCAGATACTGAGCTTTTCAGAGAAATATATGATTCTCTTCTTAATGGATATAATGGTTCAAGAGCTGATGAATACTTTGTTCTTAAGGACTTTGCTTCATATGCTGAGGCTCAGAAAAAAGTTGATGAGGCATATAAGGATAAGGATAAGTGGGCTAAGATGGCTATATTAAATGTTGCTCACAGTGGTAAGTTCTCATCAGACAGAACAATTAAGGAATATGCAGATGATATTTGGAATTTGAAGCCTGTGCATATTGAAATGGATGAGGACTAATAAGATATTAAATTTAATAAGTATGATATAAAAATTACCTGCGGTGAAAACCGCAGGTAATTTTTTTGAATAAATATATAAGTATTATTTTTTGCAACACAACATTTTATATAATAATGTTAAATAGATTATATGTGAAAAACATAAGAAAATACGCATAATTCATTAAAATTTACTTACTTTTCAATTAAATTATATAATAAGCAAATAAATTTGTCAACACAAATATTTAAGCCAAAATCTATATAAACGAACAATACATTATTATATAAAATGTTAAATTAAATTTAAGGAGGAAAAACAATGGGTACAACACAGCCAATAAGAGAGTATGCTGACGTCAGAAAATTGAAAAACTATTTTTTGGAAAGAGGTGAGTACAGAAATTACCTGCTTGTTTCCGTTTGTCTTAATTCAGCATTAAGGATATGTGATGTTATCAGTCTGCAATGGAAAGACATACTGGATAAAAACAGCAATACTATAAAAAAACATATTGAACTGAATGAAAAGAAAACGGGCAAAAGAACGGTAATTTATATAAACAATCAAATCAAAAAGGCTGTTAAGCTCTACATAAAGGAAGTAGGGATAAACAGTGTGTCAAGTGGCACATGGTTTACACTTTATCCGAGCACATGGTTTACACTTTGT
>CAZGIC010000108.1:0-7145 GCA_964526435.1 uncultured Lachnospiraceae bacterium
GTAAAGGAAGTATGGGGAAGCAAAACAGCTGATGATATATTTTACAATAATATGTATGAATTTTTTTATAGTAAAATTTGATATTGAAAAATAAGGAAGTAAAACTAACGTTTTATTTTATTTGCAGTTTTTAAAAACAACAAATAAAATTTGTTGTTTTGGAAAGGCAAAAATTTGATATTGAAAAATTTTGTACTATGGTGTAAAATAAAGTATAAATATCCCGGCTTTTGTTTTAATAAGTATGGGATAAAATTCCGGAGAGAGGGGTTTGGTTATGAAATTATCTAAAATTGCATCAAAGATAAGACCGTCACAGACATTGTCAATATCTGTAAGAGCAAATATAAAAAAATCACAGGGATATGATGTTATTAATTTCAGTGCAGGAGAACCTGACTTTGATACACCATATAATGTTAAGGAAGCGGCTATTGAAGCTATTAATGAGAATTTTACAAAATATACCCCTTATGAGGGACTCCTTGAACTAAGGGAGGCTGTAGCTGATGCCCTGGAGAGAAGGGGACTTGTTTATACTCCTGAGCAGATAGTGGTGAGCAATGGCAGCAAGCATGCCTTAAAGAATGCTTTTTCTGCTATTATTGATCCGGGAGATGAGGTTATTGTGCCTGCTCCTTACTGGAACAGCTATATTGACATTGTAAATATGGTTTACGGCGTTCCTGTTGTAGTTGAAACAAAAAAAGAAAATGTATTTAAAATAACTGTAGAAGAGCTTGAAGAAGCCTATACTGATAAAACAAAGGCTCTTATTATAAACAGTCCCAATAATCCTACAGGGGTTATGTATACAAAGGAGGAACTTGAAAAAATAGCTGAATTTGTTGTTGAAAAGGACATATATGTAATAAGCGATGAAGTTTACGGCTGTCTTGTGTACAGTAAAAAAATGCCCCATGTAAGTATAGCATCTCTGGGAAAGGAAATTTATGACAGGACTATTGTTGTAACGGGACTTTCAAAAAAGTATGCTATGACAGGATGGAGAGTGGGATTTTCTGCTTCAAATATAGAAGTGGCTGAGGCTATAGGAAATATTCAGTCAAACAGCACTTCAAATGTAAATTCAATTGCTCAGGCGGCTGCAATTGAAGCTCTTGACAATGGTGACGAAGTTGCTGAAGAAATGCTTAAGGAATTTCAGCACAGAAGAGATTATATAGCACAGAGAGTATCTGATACTCCTCTTATAAGCTGTATGATACCAAAAGGAGCCTTTTATCTGTTTGTAGATGTGTCCAAGCTTCTCGGCAGGGAAGTAGACGGAAAAGTTATTGAAACAAGCAGTGATGTTGCCGATATTCTTATGGATAAGTATAATGTGGCTGTTGTGCCATCTGATGTTTTTGGGTATAAGGATTACATAAGAATATCATATGCTACAAGTATGAGGGATATTGTTGAGGGAACAAGAAGAATTGAGAAATTTGTTAAGGAGAATTTTTAATAAATAAGAGTCAGCATCGGATTTGGTGCCGATAAGGGATATATTTGACAATAGGAGCGAGGCAGTCAGTACTGTCTCGCTGTTTTTTTGTGTTATGGAATTCTGATTACTGTATGTATAAGATGTTCAGGCTTTTGTAAAAGGTTTTGAATTTAGGCAATAGTTGAATTTATACATTTGAAATTTTAAATGCGGAAGTTATAAATTGTACATCATTTAGTTTTGTGAAAATGTGCAGAAATATTATATGAAAAATTATCAGATTTTACAAAAAAATTAAAAAAATGTGTTGACTTTAGCCTGTATAGGTGTTAAAATAACAATTGTGTGTGTAGTTCGGAATTTAAAGGAACCTCACGCAATAACAGGTATTTATTATTATTTTTAAGGAGGTGCAGTTAATGCCAACATTTAATCAGTTAGTAAGAAAGGGCAGACAGACTAAGGTTACTAAGTCTACAGCTCCGGCATTACAGAAGGGTCTTAATACTCTTAAGAAAAAGCAGACAAATCAGAGTTCTCCACAGAAGCGTGGTGTTTGTACATCTGTAAAGACTGCTACACCTAAGAAGCCCAACTCAGCTCTTAGAAAGATTGCCAGAGTTCGTCTTTCTAATGGTATTGAAGTAACAGCATATATTCCTGGTGAAGGTCACAACTTACAGGAGCACAGCGTTGTTCTTTTAAGAGGCGGAAGAGTAAAGGACGTTCCCGGTGTACGTTACCACATTATCAGAGGTACACTTGATACAGCAGGTGTTGCTGACAGAAAGCAGGCTCGTTCAAAGTACGGCGCTAAGCGTGCTAAGGCTAAGAAGTAATAAAGTATTTAGAAGTTAAAAATTTTTGTTATGGTTTATGCCTCATACATTAATGATAAATTCTGTTGTTGCAGAGGTCGTTGGTAGTATAAGGCATGTGTAGCGAAACTTAAGTGTTCGCAAGTACCGTTGAATTAATATTTTTTGATTAAGGAGGGAAGAATCGTGCCAAGAAAAGGTCATGTTTCAAAGAGAGAAGTACTGCCAGATCCTATGTATAAGAGTAAGCTTGTAACTAAGCTTATCAACTCTATTATGTTAGATGGTAAGAAGGGCGTTGCACAGAGAATTGTTTACGGTGCATTTGCTCAGGTTGAAGAAAAGTCAGGAAAGCCTGCACTTGAGGCTTTTGAAGAAGCTTTAGGTAATATTATGCCGGTTCTTGAGGTTAAGGCTCGTAGAGTAGGTGGTGCAACTTATCAGGTACCTATGGAAATTAAGCCGGAAAGAAGACAGACTTTAGGTCTCAGATGGCTTACTACTTTCAGCAGAAAGCGTGGAGAAAAGACTATGGATGCTCGTCTTGCTGCTGAAATATTAGACGCTATTAACAACACTGGTGGTGCTGTTAAGAAGAAGGATGAAACTCATAGAATGGCAGAAGCTAATAAGGCTTTCTCACATTATAAGTGGTAATAAGGAGGATTTATTAGTATGGCTAATAGAGAGTTCCCGTTGGAAAAAACTAGAAATATCGGTATTATGGCTCATATTGACGCAGGTAAGACTACTCTTACAGAGCGTATATTATACTATACCGGTAAGACTTATAAAATTGGTGATACTCATGAAGGTACAGCACAGATGGACTGGATGGAGCAGGAGCAGGAAAGAGGTATAACAATTACTTCTGCTGCAACTACTACTCAGTGGCATGTTGGTGATGGACCTATGCACAGAATAAATATTATCGATACTCCGGGTCACGTTGACTTTACTGTTGAGGTTGAGCGTTCACTTAGAGTACTTGACGGTTCTGTTGCCGTATTTGATGCTAAGGGCGGTGTTGAACCTCAGTCTGAAACTGTATGGAGACAGGCTGAAAAATATCATGTACCAAGAATGTGCTTTGTAAATAAGATGGACATTATGGGTGCAGATTTTTACAACTGTGTAGATCAGATTAAAAACAGGTTAGGTGCTAACCCTGTTCCTGTTCAGCTCCCAATAGGTGCTGAAGATGATTTCAAGGGACTTATCGACCTTATGGAAATGAAGGCATACTATTATAATGACAAGCAGGGTACTGATATCTCTATTGAAGATATTCCTGCTGATATGGCTGATAAGGCTCAGGAATACAGAGAGGCTATGATAGAATCTATTGCTTCTACTGATGAAGAGCTTATGGATAAGTATTTTGAAGAAGGAGATTTAAGCGTTTCTGATATGAAGGCAGCTTTAAGAAAGGCTTGTATAGCTTGTGAGGCTGTTCCTGTATTCTGTGGTTCTGCTTACAGAAACAAGGGTGTTCAGAAGCTTCTTGATGGTATACTTGAGTATATGCCTGCTCCTACTGATATTCCTTCAATAAAGGGTCATCTTCCTGGAGATGAGGAAAATATAGTTGAAAGACATTCTTCTGACAGCGAACCTTTCTCAGCTCTTGCATTTAAGATAATGAATGATCCATTTGTTGGTAAGCTTGCGTTCTTCAGAGTTTATTCAGGTGTTCTTGAATCAGGTTCTTATGTTTACAACTCTGTAAAGGGTAAGAAGGAAAGAATCGGAAGAATCCTTCAGATGCATGCAAATAACCGTCAGGAAATAGACAAGGTATATGCAGGTGACATTGCTGCTGCTGTAGGTCTTAAGTTTACAACAACAGGTGATACACTCTGTGATGAAAACAATGAAGTTATATTGGAATCAATGAACTTCCCTGATCCTGTTATTTCTGTTGCTATTGAGCCTAAGACTAAGGCCGGCAGAGATAAGATGGGTATTGCTCTTGCAAAACTTGCTGAAGAAGATCCTACTTTTAAGACATGGACTAATCAGGAAACAGGCGATACAATTATCGCAGGTATGGGTGAGCTTCACCTTGAAATTATTGTTGACAGACTTTTAAGAGAATTTAAAGTTGAAGCAAATGTTGGTGCTCCTCAGGTTGCTTACAGAGAGACATTTGGTCATGATGTAGATCAGGAACACAAGTACTCAAGACAGTCTGGTGGTCGTGGTCAGTACGGTCACTGTAAGGTTAAGTTTGAGGTTATGGATACTGAGGCTGAAAAGAGCTATGAGTTCATAAACGAAGTTGTCGGCGGTGCTATTCCTAAGGAATATATTCCTGCTGTTGACGCAGGTATACAGGAAGCTATGCAGGCAGGTGTTGTTGCTGGTTATCCTGTAGTTGGTGTAAGAGCAAGATGTTACGATGGTTCTTACCATGAAGTAGACTCTTCAGAAATGGCATTCAAGATTGCCGGTTCTATGGCATTTAAGGAAGCTATGAGAAAGTCTGATCCAAAGCTTCTTGAACCTATTATGAAGGTTGAAGTTACTATACCTGAAGAATACCTGGGCGATGTTATGGGTGATGTTAGCTCAAGAAGAGGTAGAATTGAAGGTATGGATGATCAGAGCGGTGCTAAGATTGTACATGCTTATGTACCTCTTGCAGAAATGTTTGGTTATTCTACTGCTCTTCGTTCAACTACACAGGGTAGAGGTACTTACTCTATGGAAGTACATCACTATGAAGTTGTTCCTAAGTCTATTCAGGATGAAGTTGCAGCAGGTAAGTCTAATAATTAATAAATAATTGGAAAGACTTATATATGTAAAGACTGACAATATTAAATAAAAAATTAAATTTATAAAAATGCAGGCATTATTGTAAAATAATGCTTGCAATTTACCATAAAATTTACTATAATAATAATAGTATTGTAACCTTAGGGTCTAACCATAGGTTAAAACTAAAAGATTATTTATTTTAAGGAGGAAACTTTAAAATGGCTAAGGCAAAATTTGAGAGAAATAAGCCTCATGTTAACATTGGTACTATCGGTCACGTTGACCACGGTAAAACTACTTTAACTGCGGCTATCACTAAGACTCTTCATGCAAGATATGGTTTAGGTGAGGAAGTTGCATTCGATAATATCGATAAGGCTCCAGAGGAAAGAGAAAGAGGTATCACTATCTCTACTGCTCACGTTGAGTATGAGACTCCTAACCGTCACTATGCTCACGTAGACTGTCCTGGACATGCTGACTACGTTAAGAACATGATTACTGGTGCTGCTCAGATGGATGGTGCTATCCTTGTTGTTGCTGCTACTGATGGTCCTATGGCTCAGACAAGAGAGCATATTCTTCTTTCAAGACAGGTTGGTGTTCCTTACATCGTTGTATTTATGAACAAGTGTGATATGGTTGATGATGAGGAATTATTAGACTTAGTTGAAATGGAAATTACTGAACTTCTTGAAGAATATGGCTTTGAAGGCTGCCCAATCGTTAGAGGTTCTGCTTATCAGGCTCTTCAGGATCCTATGGGACCTTGGGGTGAGAAGATTGTTGAATTATTTAACGTAATTGAAGAATATATTCCTAACCCACAGAGAGATACTGAAAAGCCTTTCCTTATGCCTGTTGAGGACGTATTCTCTATCACTGGTAGAGGTACTGTTGCTACAGGTAGAGTAGAAAGAGGTGTACTCCACCTTAATGACGAAGTTGAAATCGTTGGTCTTAACGATGAAGCTAGAAAAGTTGTTGTAACTGGTATCGAAATGTTCAGAAAGCTTCTTGATACAGCTGAGCCTGGTGATAACATTGGTGCTCTTTTAAGAGGTGTAGCTAGAGATGAAATCGAAAGAGGTCAGGTTCTTGCTGCTCCTGGTTCTATCACTCCTCACACTAAGTTTACTGCTCAGGTTTACGTTCTTAAGCAGGAAGAAGGCGGACGTCATAAGCCATTCTTCAACAACTATCGTCCACAGTTCTATTTCAGAACAACTGACGTTACAGGTGTTATCACTCTTCCAGAGGGTACAGAAATGTGTATGCCTGGCGATAACGTAGAAATGACTATTGAACTTATTTCTCACATCGCTATGGAGCAGGGTCTTAGATTCGCTATCCGTGAAGGTGGTAGAACAGTAGGTTCTGGTTCTGTTGTATCAATCATTGAGTAATAATTAATGATATATTTATCCGCAATCCTTTCAGGGTTGCGGATTTTTTTTGATTTTTGTCAAGTGGTGTGGTTTTATGAACCCCTCACTCCAGCCTGTGGCTGACAGCTCTTCAAAACTTTCAACCTTCTTCAGCACTTTCAACCTTTGGTTGAAAGCCACACTATTGAATCGGGAGAAGTAACCAGACGGCACTCAGTGCCGCTTTTGACGGAGTCAAAAGTTCTGAATCGGTGTGTCCGTATATTCTTGCGGTTCAAACTTTAAAAGGGAGGCAATATGGGAGTTTACGATAATGACCACACCAAATATTGTAGAACCGTAAATTCAGCAAAGCTAAATTTTACTAAAGATTCAATCCTTAAAAGGGGGTTTACAGTATGATAATCACACCAAATATTACAGAACATTTTTGAGTTCTATTGATATAGTTTAGAAAATATTAACATATTTTTAGTACTTTTCCTTTCTATATTTCGGTCTGCGGCTTAAGTTGATTGCAGTGTTTCGCAAAGCTGCTTGTCCAGACAATTAATAATTATTTTAATTATGCAAAATTTAAAAGGAAACTTAGAGATGGAAATGAGAAAGGTTTTTAATAAATTTAAACGTTAAAAGTAATTGAACATAAATGCGGCGATAATTATATCTATACTAATCAGTTTTATGGGTTAAATTAATTTCTGAAGAACAAATATTTATGAT
>CAZGIC010000109.1:0-7109 GCA_964526435.1 uncultured Lachnospiraceae bacterium
TTCCGACAGCCCCTTGCTTAAATCTTTTCAATTTATTTATGTATTTACAAAACCATAATCCCTGTAATTTCAAATTCAATATTTATTTACTTCCCCTCGGTTATAGCTCCCACCTCTGCCTCTGCCTCCAGTCTTAACTGTTCTATATCAGTTTCTGTTACAGGCAGATTTTCAAGGGAACTAAATCCGAAATATCTTAAAAACTCATCAGTAGTACCAAATAAAATAGGCTTTCCGGGAGCATCAAGCCTTCCCATTTCAGTTACAAGACCGTATTCCACAAGTTTGTTTACTGCATGGTCAGCACTTACTCCCCTTATGTCTTCTATCTGACCCTTTGTCACAGGTTGTTTATAAGCTATTATAGCCAGAGTTTCAAGAAGAGTTGTAGAAAGAGTTTTTCTCACAGGTGCCTGATAAAGTTTCTTTATGTAACTAAAATGTTCTTTATTAGTACACATCTGATACCCTTCCCCAACTTGTATTATCCTTATTCCTCTGTTTTCACATATATATCTGTCAGCCATATTGCTTATAACTGACGTAACAGTCTTTTCATTCTGTTCTGTTGCAAATGCAATACTCTTAACACTTACCACTTCACCTGAGGCAAACAATATAGCCTCTACAATTGACTCAAGCTCCTGTATAGTCATATCAGCATGCCTCCTCATAAGCTGTAATAGTTATATCATCAAATATTTCTTCCTGAATAATAAATATTTTCTTTTCCTTTATAAGCTGAAGCATTGCAAGAAATGTTGTGACAATTTCATTCTTACTGCTTGTGTTGTCAAAAATTTTAAAAAAGCTGAATTTTCTTCTGGATTTTATAAGTCCTGTAAGCTGTTCAACCTTTTCTTCCAGAGTAAACTCATCATGCTTTACTGAATTAAAACCACTTCTGATTTTATCAGTCCTAAGTTCCTGCCTTCTTAAAACTTCCTGAAAGGCTCTGAAAAGCATCTCCCCTGTTGCTCCTTTTAAAATATCTGATATTTCCTTAGGCACATCTTTTCTTATTTCCTTTAAAAGTGCCTTGTCGCTTTCCTTGTAATAAGTGTATCCTGCACTTTTCTGCTTAACATCAAATTCCTCTGCAATGCCCTTAAATCTCTTGTATTCAATAAGTCTTTGAACAAGCTCCTCCCTTGGGTCAATTTCTTCATTGTTTTCATCAACCTCCTTAGGTAAAAGAAGCCTTGACTTTATTTCTATAAGAGTTGCACCCATTATAAGAAATTCGCTTATATTTTCCATATTATACTTGCCCATGGCATTAATATAATCAAGATACTGTTCTGTTATAAGTGCAATTGGTATGTCATAAATATCTATTTTGTTTTTAACTATCAGGCTGTACAGAAGATCCATAGGTCCTTCAAACTTTTCAAGCCTGATTTCCACGTCTATATCCATATTTATCCTTCCTTTTAAACAATGAAATTGACAATGGCATCAAGTACAGGCGTAAGCCAGCCAAGTACAAGAAGAAATATAACTAATATCTGTAAAGGTTTTTCATACTGAGCATATTTGATAGCCTGATTTGGATTTAAAGCACACCTTATAAGCCAGCTTCCGTTCATAGGATAAACGGGAATAATGTTAAAAACCGCAACAGCTGCAAAATTCCTTGACAAATATGCCAGAAATACATTTAAATACTGCATAGCACCATTATTTGTGATTATTGCAACATTCATAATTATTTTTACTAAAACAGCCAGAATAATAAAAACAACAATTGGCACCAGATATGTTATTATCGTACCTGTCTTTTTGTCCTTGTAATTTCTGCTTGATGTTTCAACAGGATTGGCCCAGCCGTATCCGGAATACAGAAAAATAAGAAAACCTATAGGTTCAAAATGCTTTACAGGATTAAGTGTCAGCTTACCCATACTTTTAGGAACAGTATCTCCCTGTTTGGTTGAAAGAAAAGCCTTCATATATTCAAATATAGTTGTAACAATAATTATAGTTATGGCTTCAAGCACCAGATAAATCAATGTATCCATATGATCTCTCCCATCATTTATTTATATCAGTCTCAGTCCTGAATACGCTTAAATTTCTTTTCAAGTTCGTATCTTGTCATTTCAATTATTGTCGGTCTGCCATGAGGGCAGGTAAAAGGATTTTCAAGTTTAAGGAGTCTTTGTATAAGCTCCTGTGCCTCGCTGTAGCTAAGTCTGTCATTTCCCTTTACGGCAGCCTTACAGCTCATTGTTGCAATTGCATCTTCCTTTGTATCGTAAAGGTTTTTCATATTCTTATCTGCAAGCATATCTATAATATCCACAAAAAAGCTTACATTGCTGGGAGCATTGAAAACATAAGGAACAGCCCTTACAGCATATGTCCTTGCCCCAAACTCCTCTATTTCAAATCCGAAGCTTTCCAGAAGCTCTCTGTTTTCTTCAACAATAACCTTTTCGCCTTCACTTAAATTTACAGCCACAGGCTGCAATAACTGCTGACTTGATATTTTTGAAGTTTTAAACTTTTCCATAAAATCTTCATAAAGAGCTCTTTCATGAGCAGCATGCTGGTCAATAAGATACATACAGTTATTCTGTTCAATTATCCAGTATGTACCGAATATCTGTCCTACAATTCTGTAATTGTTAAAAAATGGCTTTTTTGTGCTTTCTTCTTTGTGTTCAGTTAAAACAGGCTTTTTTACAACTGTTTCTTCAGGTTCATTATTAACAATTACTTCCTTTTTTACTTCCCTTGTATTTTTATCATTATTTTCATTATATATACCCTCATCACTGCCATAAAGCTTGTCCATAGCACTTAATATAGGGTTTTTGATACTTTCTTTTTCCGTTTTTTCTTTTAAACCGGATTTTTCTGCAAGCCCTTCTGCCGCACTGTAATTTTTGCTTATAGGCTTATCACTGTATTTAAAATCCTTATCAGGACTTTTAATATCTTCAATTACTTCCTGAACATATTCAGACTTAACCTTTTTAGGCTTGTCCCACTCAACAACAGGTATAAGTTCTGCCTGCTTTAAAGCTTTTGTAACTGCATTGTACATAATATCATATATAAGATTTTCATCAGAAAACCTTACTTCAAGCTTTGTAGGATGCACATTTACATCTACTGTATTTGCAGGCACTTTAAGATTTAACACAAACACAGGAAATTTCCCAACCATAAGCTTGCCCTTATAGGCATCTTCAACAGCATTCTGCACAACGGTACTTTTAATGTATCTTCCGTTAATAAAGAAATTTTCGTAATTTCTGTTACCTCTTGAAAGCTCAGGCTTTGCAGCATATCCCTCTACGATAAATCCATCTTTGCTGTAGCTTGTTTCAAGCATCTGTGAAGCTATCTGCCTGCCATATACATATAATATGGCAGATTTCAAATCACCGTTTCCGTTAGTCTGCATAATTGTATTGCTGTTATTTATGTATTTGACTGCAATTTCAGGATGACCAAGGGCAATTCTGTTTACTATTTCAGCAACATAGCCTCCTTCTGTAGCAGGCTTTTTTAAAAACTTTCTTCTTGCAGGAGTATTGTAAAAGAGATTTTTCATTATAAAAACAGTGCCGTCATTTGCAGCAGCCTCTTCCTCTTTTTCAACTATACCGCCGTTTATTACTATTCTTGTGCCTGTAGAGCTGTCCTTTGTTTTTGTCACCATTTCAACTTGTGCAACAGATGCAATACTTGAAAGAGCCTCACCTCTGAAGCCTAAAGTCATTATATCCTCTAAGTCCTCAATACTTGTAAGCTTGCTTGTGGCATGGCGGAGAAAGGCAGTTTTTACCTCATCTCTGGGTATCCCTCTGCCATTGTCGGTTATTTTTATCATACCGATGCCCCCTTCATTTACTTCAACGGTAATTGAATCTGCACCGGCATCTATAGAATTTTCCATTAATTCCTTTACAACAGAGGCAGGTCTTTCAACAACCTCCCCTGCCGCAATTTTATTTATAAGGCTGTTATCAAGTAAATGTATACTTCCCATATATTTCCTCTATTCTTCATCAATTACAACACTTTTTAACATTTCCTTTAAGTCATAAAGCTTTTTCATAGCGTCAAAAGGAGTAATATTATTCAAATCCATATTACTGAAATCTTCTGATATTTCATTTAATATTTCAGCCTTTCTGTAAATAGGCTCATCGTCATACTTAAAATCACACTCTGTATCCACATCTACAGACTTACCTTCACTTCCCAGAATCTTTAATATGCTGTTTGCTCTTCTCACAACACTTTTTGGCACTCCGGCAAGTTTAGCAACGTGTACGCCGTAACTTCTGTCAGTACCGCCTTCAATTATCTTTCTAAGGAAAATTATGTCCTCTCCCTGCTCTTTTACACTAACGCAGTAGTTTTTAACACCTTTCACCTTTCCCTCAAGCTCTGTAAGCTCATGATAATGGGTTGCAAAAAGTGTTCTTGCACCTATTTTGTTTGCAATATATTCAAGAACTGCCCACGCAATGCTGAGTCCGTCAAATGTTGAAGTTCCTCTTCCTATTTCGTCAAGTATAAGAAGACTGTCCTTTGTTGCATTGTTAAGTATGTTTGCTACTTCAACCATTTCAACCATAAATGTAGACTGTCCTGTTGCCAGGTCATCAGAAGCCCCTACTCTTGTAAATATTCTGTCTGTAATGCCTATTTCGGCACTTTCAGCCGGTACAAAGCTTCCTATCTGTGCCATAAGCACAAGAAGAGCAGTCTGTCGCATATATGTTGATTTACCTGCCATATTTGGACCTGTAATTACAGCAAGGGATTCATTTCTGTCAAGATATGTATCATTTGGTATAAAAGGTTCTCTGC
The DNA here is from genome assembly GCA_964526435.1 of uncultured Lachnospiraceae bacterium. Taxonomy (GTDB): domain Bacteria; phylum Bacillota; class Clostridia; order Lachnospirales; family CAG-274; genus Gallispira. Next base: position 4,834 of record CAZGIC010000109.1, read on the forward strand.
TTACTCTTTCAACAACAGGGTGCCTGCCTGCCTTTATATCAATTGTACCGCTGTTGTTTACAACAGGCTTTACATATCCGTTTTTGTCTGCCACCTCTCCCAGTGACTGCAGTACATCTATAACAGAAATTGCATAAGCCGTATTCTGTATTCTTTCAACCTTATGTGCAACTTGGTTCCTTATATCACTGAAAAGGTCATATTCAAGAGCAACGACCTTTTCATCGGCACCAAGTATTGTGTCCTCTATTTCCTTAAGCTCTGGAGTAATGTATCTTTCAGCATTTGTTAATGTCTGTTTTCTTATATATCTTTCAGGGACTTTGTCTTTGTATGAATTTGTTACTTCAATATAATAACCAAAAACCTTGTTGTACTTTATTCTGAGCTTTGGAATTCCTGTTTCTTCTTTTTCCTTTGCCTCAAGTTCCATAAGCCATGTAGAGCCTTCATCTTTAGCACTTCTGAGCTTATCAACTTCTTCATTATAGCCTTTTTTTATAAGTCCTCCCTCTCTCACACTGAAAGGCGGTTCTTCCGCTATACTATCATTTATAAGCTCATATATATCCTCAAGGCAGTCAAAACTGCTATGTATTTCATTTATATACTCAGACTTAAATTCAGCAATACAATTTTTTATCTGGGGCAGATATTCAAATGAATTTTTAAGTGCAGCCAGATCCCTTGCATTTGCTGTAGCATACACGACCTTGCTCATTAATCTTTCAATATCATAGACCGTGTTAAGCATTTCCTTTAAGTCCTCTCTTCCGAAAGGATTGTCTTTAAAGGCTTCAACGGCGTCAAGTCTCATATCAATTTCATCAACATCTATGAGAGGCTGTTCAAGCCACTTTCTTAAGAGCCTCGCCCCCATAGCAGTCTTTGTTTTATCAAGAACCCACAAAAGAGAGCCTTTTTTTGACTTATCTCTTATTGTCTGCGTAAGTTCCAGATTTCTTCTTGAACTCATATCCAGAACCATATATTTATTTGAAGTATATTTCTTTATTGCAGAAATATGAGAAAGATCGTTCTTCTGTGTTTCTATTAAATACTGCAAAAGAGCCCCTGCCGCACATACACAAGGTCTGTCATCCTCAAGTCCGAAACCTGCAAGATTAAGTGTCTTAAAATGATTGCAAAGACATATATTGGCATTCTGGTAGTCAAAAGCCCAGTCACTGTACTCATTAAGCTTTACGTCAAATATTTTGTTTATCTGCTCTCCCATATCAACAGACTTACTGCATATTATTTCAGATGGAATAAAGCGTGCAATTTCATCAATAACCTTATTTTCAAGACCCTCTCCAACTGCCGTCACCTGAAATTCTCCCGTTGACACATCACAGCTTGCAACTCCGTACCCCTCTGTATTTTTAAATATACACATAATGTAGTTGTTCTTGCTTTCGTCAAGTACATTTGTGTCAAGAACAGTACCGGGAGTTACAATTCTTATAACCTCTCTCTTTACTATACCCTTAGCCTTTTTAGGATCTTCTGTCTGCTCACATATTGCAACCTTATATCCCTTTTCAATAAGCTTTGCAATATATCCGTCTGCAGAATGAAAGGGGACACCACACATGGGTGCCCTTTCCTCCATTCCGCAGTCCTTGCCTGTAAGGGTAATATCCAGTTCCTTTGAAGCAATAACAGCATCATCAAAAAAAAGTTCATAAAAATCGCCTAATCTATAAAAGAGCAGACAATATTTGTAATTTTCCTTAATCTGCATATACTGCTCCATCATAGGTGTCAGCTTAGCCATATTTCACACATCCTTATTATCAGTGACAGCCGCTGCAGCTGCTGCAGCTTCCTGTACACCCACAGCCATCATCATCACATTCACCTGTTATTGTAGACTGGAATATTGTCATAACTCTGTTTATTACAGCATTAAATTCACTTTCAGCCTGTACCATATCGTTTATAATGGTGTTCTTTTTGAGTTCAGCTATCATCTGAGTCAATCTGCTGCCTTCCGCCTTCAGTTCCTCTTCAGAAATACTGCCTTCCTGAACTCTCATATTTACAGCTTCTCTGTATGTGTTATAGTCTAAAAGCTTCTGTCTTGCTTCTTCATTGTTGTCAAATATATATCTTGTTTCGGCAACTTTTTTACCTTCATCGGTTGAAAGCACCGCATAGGCAAGCTCTCTTGCCATTTCATAAATAGAATTTTCCATAATCACTTCTGCCTTTCTCATATATTATTTAATTAATTTTTATTACAGCATAGCAATGTATATTATACCATAAAA
>CAZGIC010000110.1:0-7001 GCA_964526435.1 uncultured Lachnospiraceae bacterium
TTGATAGCACATACTTCAAGAAGTATCCTTGGGTTTGAGCTGAATTTTATCTGATTTGCAAGTTCAGAAAAGCTTGATATAAGACTTAAAACATATTCATAGCCTACATTTTCTCCCTGCTTTCTGAGTCTGTCAACATATGTTTTTGAATAGTCAAGAGCCTTTGTTTCACCGCTAATTGATACAGCAATAAGAATATTTCTGAAATGAGTAATAATATCTGTTACAAACTGCCCAATATCCCTTCCCTGTAAAACAATTTTATCAATTATGTCCATACACCTTCCGCTGTCACTGTCGTTCATGGCATCAGTCAGCTCAAAAAACACAGATCTGTCAACAGAACCTGTAATTTCCATTACCTTATCCACAGTAACGCTCTGGTCAAAATAAAAGCTTATACACTGATCAAGTATACTTAAGGCATCTCTCATTGCACCGTCTGAAAGTTCCGCTATATATTCAATAGCCTCATCTGTCACATCAGCCTTTTCTTCCTCCATATACTCCTTAAGTACCTTTACCATGGTTTCCTTTCCTATTCTGTGGAAATCAAACCTCTGACACCTTGAGAGAACAGTTACAGGCATTTTCTGAGGATCAGTTGTCGCAAGTATAAACACAACATATTCAGGAGGTTCCTCCAAAGTTTTTAAAAGAGCATTAAAGGCACCTGCAGAAAGCATATGTACCTCGTCAATTATGTAGACTTTGTATCTGCAGTCTGTAGGCGGATATTTAACTTCTTCTATAATGTCCCTTATATTGTCAACACCATTGTTGCTTGCAGCATCAATTTCAATTACATTTACACTTGTCCCATTAAGTATAGGCAAACACACTGAACATTTATTGCAGGGTTTTGTTCCCTCGCCTGTACAGTTAATTGCTCTTGCAAATATTTTTGCAGTAGTCGTTTTTCCCGTACCTCTTGTACCGCAAAAAAGATATGCGTGATTTATTCTGTTATTTTCAATCTGATTTTGAAGAGTTTTTATAATATGATCCTGACCTGCAACATCTTCAAACCTCTGAGGTCTTAATCTTCTGTATAAAGCCTGATAAGCCATATTACTTCCTCCTAAAATTCAGCCAGAATTATAGCTTCCTGTTTCTTTATATTCTTAAGTCCAAGATAAACATATGTAATAAACAATCCCAAGAATATTATTTCAGCATACATAAATCCCGCAAGACCCATAACTAAAATAAATATGCTCGGAAATGTTCTTGCATACACAGTCAGTTTAAACACATCGCCATAACTTATTCTTGTATGGACAAAGCAGAGATTAATAACAAATACGGCAAAACTCAGCATAAACAGCCATACTATGGTTCCAAATGACAATGAAAACAAAGTTGTTATTCCAAGAATTGCAAAAATCGCAATCCTTACCTTTGTATTTTCAAAGAAATCTACTAACATTGATTTGTCTATATACTCGTCTTCAAACTGGCTGAAATCAATTATACTTTCCTGAATTCCATTGCCCAAAATCATTTTGTCACTATCGGCAACAAGATAAAATCCGCTGTTTCTTACATCAACATCTTCAGCATCTTCATTGTTGTCTATTAAAATCTTTACTCCCATAAGCTCGTCAGTGAAATCTATAGTTTCACATTTTAATTTACCGTTTTCAATAGAAAATTCAGGTACATATTTTTCTATCATACCTGAAATACCACCAAGCCTTATGTATGCCACTGCATAAGGCAGTGCGCTTATGACGGATATAACAACAGTAAAAATCAGCAGATAGCATATAACTCTTCCAAATCCCAGCATCATAAGTTTTGGATAGCTCTGAAATTTATATACCGCTGTTTTAAATTGTTCAAAAAAACTCATATATTTCCTCCCGGGATCAAATTTATATTATAAATATTATACTACAAAAGTTAAGAATTTACAAATACCTTTCTTTCAGATTTATTAAAACCACTTGGATTTATTTCAGAAAACCCACTGTTTACAAATTTACCTTTTATATTCATACTTTTTATAGCACTGTTTGACACCAGCACAGTATTATTTCCAACATAAGCAACATATGGCACAGCACTCCAGTACCTGTCACTTACAAGACTATCCGTCCCGTATTTAAAGGCACTCATAAGCTGTTCATTTTCAGTAATTCTGTAATTGTAATTTACCATATCATCTTCTTTTTCAATATAACTTATATAGTTTACTGCCCCTATATTGCTGTATTCAAGTGCGGCAGAATAAAGACGTCCTATTTCCTCAGCCGCTTCTTTATAAACATAACTGCACTTTTCAATAGAAAAATTAGGCACGCTTATATTAAGCATAATAGTCTTATCTTTAAAATAACAGCACTGTCTTGCTATATTTTCATACTCTGAAATTATATTTTCCCCATTCATTTTTTCTTTAACATCAACAGCAACCCAGTCCACAAGGTTTTCATCAGGAAAATTATACTCTGTCACTGAAGAATCAATACCATATACAAGCACAGTTTTAGGTGCATATTTTCTGAAAAGTTCTGCAAAACACTCATAAATATACTTGTCATCTGTCTTTATTTCCACAAACATTGAAATGTCGAAATTTCCGCACATTCTTGCAATAGTTTCTATCTGACTGCTGCCAAAACCCTTTTCAATTAATATCATAGGCAGTTTCCCTTTTGCATAGCACTCAATTATTCTACCGGCAGGCAGATCATCTCCGGGAAACATTCTGCTTATATAAATATCATTGTCTGTACCTGTCTTTTCCTCAAAGCTTTTTATATCAGAATACATATTTTCTTCCCATATATAAACACCACTCATACACTTGTCATTTTCAAGAGGTGCTTTTTTTCTTTCATTTCTGACATAAATCTGATAAGGAACAAAATCTTTAACTTCTTTTTCTTTAATTTCCTTTTCTCCAAAGCTTATTCCAAAAATACTCATACAAAGTATAAGTGCAATAATTTTCAAAATTATTCCCCCATTAAATAAGTATTTATAGCCTCAAGATAATGTACAGGACAACCGTTTTTGTTATGTATAAGGTATTTTTTTTCAAAAGCAGAATATGGTATTGATTTTCTTCCTCCATTTTGTGCAGCCCTCCAGTATTTTTCCAGTACTTCAAAGGGCAGAAAAAAGTATTCTTCTTCATCTGCACAATGAACAAGAAGAAAAGCAACTCCTCCCTGCTTTTGAAAATTTTCCATAAACTCTACCTGATGAGCATGTATATTCTGAAGAGGCAGACGTCCCTGTCTTGTTTCCTTAGCATCAAAACAAATCGGTATACCCTGTGCAGCTCCTATATAGTCAATTGTTGACTTCTGATCAAAGTATGCAAGTGTTATCACATTTTTACCCTTGTCCAGATTTACAGGAGTTATCGGCGTTGGTATCTTCTGTATTATTGCCAGACCTCTTTCCTTGTATACATTATTTGTCATATTTATCATTTCTTCAAAACTGCTCCCACGCAGTCCCCTTGTGCTCCAGTAACCCATTTCAACTCTCCTTAATACATCTTACAGCATATTCTGCCGCAGATCTTAAATCCTCAAATTCACTTTCCCTGTATTTCAATGCAATTTCAAGTCCTCTTTTATCTTTAATATTGCCAAGTACAGCAAGAGCATTTCTCTGCAGGGTTCTCCTTCCCCTCCAGCCTGCCGCTGTATTCCCGTATACTTCCTTAAATTCTCTGTTAGTCATATTCATAAGCATTTCTATATCAGGACAGGCATATTCATTTTCTCTCACATCAAATTTTCTGTTATATGGACATACTCTCTGACATATATCGCACCCATATATTTGTCTGCCCATGGCTCTGTATTCCTCATCACTTAAAGCACCCTTTTTCTGAGTTATATATGATATACACCTGCTGTAATCACACTTCCCGTCAATTATTGCAGAATTCGGGCAGCATTTTATGCACTTATCACACTCACCGCAGAAAACAGCTTTTCCCTTTTCCATATGCCAGAGTTCATATTCCACATCAGTTATCATATATCCTATAAAGAACATTCCGCCCATTTCACTGTTGATAACAGAACCATTTTTACCTCTTGTTCCCAGTCCGCATCTCAAAGCCACATCTCTGTCCGAAAGAGGTCCTGTATCGGCAAACATTTTCACTTCTCTGTCAGGTAAAATCTCATCTTTAAGTTTTTCAAGTTTCTCCATTATGACAATATGGTAATCCGTCCCGACAGCCCCGGCAGACATATTCCCTCTCAGCCTGCCGTCATTTATTTTTCTGTACACAACATTATAGCTAAGACCTATGGCAATAATGCTCTTTGCATTTTCCATTATAAGCCTCGGCTCCGTTCTTTCTTCCACTGTAAAATTCACAAAAGGCACTTCTTTATTTTTCAAATGCTCTTTAAGTTCATAGAAAGGCTCAGCATTTCCCACACCTGAAACAATATTCTCTTTTATCGAAAATTCCTTTAATTTATCATATAAATTCATAAAATTTCTCCTTAATTTACAATTTTAACACATTTTCAGATATTTGTAACCATTTTTTACTTGCTTTTATAAGATATTTATCTTATACTTATAAGGTAAATCAATTATTGGTAAAATAAGAATATGATACCTGTAAAAAATATTGTATTTTTTATGCCGTCATAAATTTTCGGACTTACAGCAAAAATAAATGTTTTCAAAATTTCTGAACGGGTATCAGAATAGTATTATATAGAGGGAGTGTGCGTATGCCGCCAAAAAATGACAGACCGTTAAAATTTAAAAACAAAAGTTCAAAACCAATGCTTTTTCCCCTTCATCCAAGCAATATGACGGATAACCGTGCATATACCAAAAAAAGGAAAAAACGTTTTAATCCAAGACCCCTTATTTTTCTTTTGATTGTTGTTGCTATTGTCTGTCTTATAGGTTATATAGCGTCACAGCAAAAAGTACTTGCAGTCCTTGTAAATGATGAGATTGTAGGTTATATTAAAGATAAAAACACAACAGAGGAAGAGCTGAATAATCTGGTTCTTGCAAAACTCAGACAGGAAGTGGGAAATAACGTTGAAGTAAATGACGAAATAACCCTTGAACCTGTAAGCAGCTTTTTCAGAAGGACCGACAATTCAGAGCAGGTAGTTGCTAAAGTATGCAGCACAGTTTCATACAATCAGGAAGCAACATCAATACTTGTTGAAGGTTCAGAATTCTGTATTGTATCCGATGTTGAAACAGCAAGGGAAGCTCTCCAGACAGTTCTTGACAATTATGACTGTCCCGAAGGCACAGCTCAGCCTGAATTTGCAATACAGATCAACACAGGTACAACATTTGTTGACAACAGTCAGGTAAGCAGTCTTGAAGAAGCAATAAAACTTTTAAGTGCAACACAGACTGTTGAAAAAACTCATACAGTAGTTGCAGGAGAAACCTTCGGAAGCATTGCAAACAACGCAGGTATGACAGAAGCAGAACTTTTAAATGCAAATCCTTCAATTACAGAAGAAACAAAAACAACTTTACAGATAGGACAAGTTCTTAATATAATTGTAGACGAGCCAATACTTCCTATAAGAACATACAGCTGGGAAACTGTTACAGAAACAATTGACTACGACATAATTACAAGAACAAATGACAGTGAACCCACTTCCTACCGTGTGGTAATTCAGTCAGGCGAAGAAGGTACAATGGAAGTTATACTTAAAACTCCTTATGTAAACGGCGAACAGATAGGGGAAATCCAGCGTACAGAAACAGTTATTAAGGAACCTGTAAGCAGAATAATAGAAGTCGGCACTTACGATGACGATGATGACGATGATGACGATGAATAATATCATATAAAAATAGCATACCTAATGGGTATGCTATTTTTATATGAATATCTTATTTAAAATATTTGTTAAAAAACTCTGTCATCTTGTCAAAAGGAATAATATCTGTTCTGTCATACAAGTCTGTATGAACTGCATCAGGGATAATAAGCAGTTCTTTATTATCTCCCTTAAGGTTCTTAAAGGCATCCTTACTGAAATAGCATGAATGAGCCTTTTCACCATGAACAACAAGTACTGCACTGCGTATTTCATTGCTGTACTGCAAAATAGGCATATTAAGGAATGAAAGAGTTGAAGTCACATTCCACCCATCATTTGAATTCAAAGATCTCTTATGGTATCCTCTGTCTGTTTTATAATAGTCATAATAATCCTTAACAAAAGAAGGTACATCATCAGGAAGAGTATCTGCAACCCCGCCTGCTCTTTTGTATTCACCATTTTTGTAATCCTCTGTTCTCTGGGCATTTAAAGCCACACGTTTTTCATATCGTGCTTCCTCACTGTCCTCGGAATCAAAGTAACCCTTTGCATTAACTCTTGTCATATCATACATAGTAGATGCAACAGCAGCCTTAATTCTGGTATCAATTGCAGCTGCATTTATTGCCAGTCCGCCCCATCCGCATATACCTATAATTCCTATTTTTTCAGGATCAACATTTTCCTGAACAGAGAGAAAGTCAACAGCAGCCTGAAAATCCTCAGTATTAATATCAGGTGAAGCCACATATCTTGGACTTCCTCCGCTTTCTCCTGTAAATGATGGGTCAAATGCAATTGTTAAAAATCCTCTTTCCGCCATAGTCTGTGCATATAAGCCTGATGCCTGTTCCTTTACAGCACCAAAAGGACCGCTCACAGCAATAGCAGGCAGTTTTCCTTCTGTATTTTTAGGTTCATATAAATCAGCAGCTAAAGTAATGCCATAACGATTATGAAATGTTACTTTGCGATGATTTACTTTATCGCTCTTTGGAAATGTCTTATCCCATTCTGCCGTTAAATTCAATTTTTCTTCCATTTCAGAATCCTCCTTGTAATATGTATTATTGTACTGATATATCAGAAACGGTTCTGATTGCTCTTGGCTGTCGCAAAGAATATGACCAAATTCGAGGTTTTTTTTAAACCTCTCATTGACTTATCCTCGAAAATCGAAAACAAGCTTTCATTTTCTTC
>CAZGIC010000111.1:0-6963 GCA_964526435.1 uncultured Lachnospiraceae bacterium
ATAAGTGACAGAGCTTTTCTTGAAGAAGAAAAAGAAAAGTATGAAGAGGCTGAAAGGGAGAGGCAGGAGGCTGAAAAGCAGAGGCTGGAGGCTGAAAGGCAGAAAAAGATTGAGGAAGAAGCAAGACTTGAAAAGGAAAGACAAGAAAAGGCTGTAGAAGAAGCCAGATTGAAAAAAGAAAGACAGGAAAAAAATAAAAAGATCATAAAAATATCATCGGTGATATTAATAATCTGTGTTGTGATATGTTCCGGTTTGGCAGTGAATTATAGATTGAAGTTAAATAAATATAATAATGCTGTTGAACTTTTGGAAAATGGAAGTTACAGTGAAGCTTCTGAAATATTTGAATCTTTGAAAGATTTTAAGGATTCAAAAGACAGGTATGTTACAGCTGAAAATATGGCAGAAGAAGAAAGAAGAATTCTTGAAGCTAAAGCAGAAGAAGAAAGAATAAGAAATGAAGCTATAGCAGAAAAAGAAAAAATAATGGAAGAGGCTATTTCTGCTAATGAATTGGGAAGTTATTATACTGCTATGGTTCAGTTAGAAGAAATTTCAGATAAAATAGACGTAAGTGAAGAAATTTCTGAAATAAAGAACATTGTAAATGATATACAGAGAGAAAATAACTTAAATAACTCATATATTGCGGCCGGCTTTGATCATACAGCAGCTGTAAAAAGTGATGGAACAGTTGTGGCTGTGGGAGCTAACTACCTCGGAGAATGTGATGTAAATAGCTGGACAGATATTGTGGCAGTGTCAGCAAGATTACTCTGTACAATAGGATTGAAAAGTGACGGAACAGTAGTGGCTGTAGGACATAATTTTTACGGAGAATGTGATGTGGACGACTGGACAGATATTGTTGCGGTATCAAAAGGACACTATTATACGGTAGGGTTGAAAAGTGACGGAACGGTTGTAGCTACGGGAGAGAACTACTCAGGGCAACGTAATGTAGGCAGCTGGACAGATATTGAAGCTGTATCAGCAGGAGGTGATCATACAGTAGGCTTGAAAAAAGACGGGACAGTTATAACTGTGGGAAATAATGAATATGGTCAATGTAATGTAGGCAGCTGGACAGATATTGTAGCAGTATCAGCAGGATATTTTCATACGGTAGGATTGAAAAATGACGGAACAGTTGTGGCTGTGGGAATTAATTACAATGGGGAAATTGATGTAGACGACTGGACCAATATTGCAGCAATATCAGCAGGAGGTTATCACACTGTAGGATTGAAAAGTGACGGAACAGTTGTAGCTGTGGGGGACAATAGCAAAGGACAATGTGATGTAGATGATTGGACAGATATTGTATCAGTATCAGCAGGAGATAAGCATACAATAGGATTGAAAAGTGACGGAACAGTTGTAGCTGCGGGAAATAATGGCTGGGGACAATGTGATGTAGGCGGCTGGCAGAATATAGGCAGGAGTTAATAAGAGAGGTGAATAATTATGGATGAAGTAAGATACAATGAGTTATTCAGTAATGAAGATAAAATCAGGTCTTTTGATAAAATAGCCGGGTTATTTTATAATGGTAATTTTGGTGCAACATCAAAGAGTGAAATTGAACTTCTTATGTTTAGTGAATATATGGATATGATGATAAAGAAATATGAAAAAGAGGACAAAACTCTTGACTATAATGAATGTTCGGACTTTAAAATTTCAAGAGATTTAGGTATAACAAATGAAAGAGTAAGAACACTTAAGCTTAAAAAACAAGCAAGATATCCCCATAAATTTGACTGGGAAAAGTCATTGGTTTCAATAAGAGATAATATCAGATATGATGAGGGGAAAAAGAAAGTTATTATTCCTGTGAATGATCCTAATCTGTATAATGCTATACGTGAATTTATTGAAGAAAAGGGTGGTTACATAGAAGTCCAGAGAAACAGTACTTGTATACAAATAAAACCGGAGTATTTGTTTATGCTTTTATTTGAAGCATCAAATGAAGATGACAAGGAAAAAATAGAAAAAGAACTGAGAAGACATAATGGTGATGATCATATTGAAAGTTATGAAAGCAGGTATGAAAGAATTAACCATATATTGGGAATAGTGGAAAATTCTCTGGGTATACTGGGAAATGTTTCAGAATTATCTTCAAATCCTCTTGCAAGTGTAGTTAAATATGTATTTAGTAAATTAGACGTATTAAAAAAGGAGTGAAACATATGATTAAGTGTCCGAAATGCGGAAAGGCAATATCGGAATTTTCTGTTATATGTCCTTATTGTAATAACAAGATAGACAACAAAATTGAAAACATTAGTGATGAAAGTGTGAATACAAAGGAGTACGGAGGGGAGTTCAGCTTAAAAAACACTAAACAGGCTTATATTATTATTTCAGCTCTGCTTTTGGTATATATTTTGACTTTGTTAATTTGTTGTGTAAGCTATGGATCAGACTATTTTACCAATATTACTGACATTATTGGTACAGTACTGCTTGCAGTTAGTTTTATAGCAGTTAGTTTTGCAAAAGAAAATAAAAGCACTAAAAATAATACTTTAGACATAATATTTGCAGTATTATTTGGTATATTATTTATAGCAAATATTATGGTAATAATAGATGAAATAAAAGATTATTGGTTTTCGATAGGGAGGTGGCTGGATGTTATAATTGTTGCCGGAGATATATGTGTTGGTATTATGTTTTTATTAATGATAATTAACAGCTTACTGACAATTAACAGCACCAAATTACTTAAAATTAACAGCTTACAGACAATTAAAAGTATCGAAAATTTTAAGGCTTTAAAAAGAATAAGTATATTAATGTGTGTAATATTTTATATAGCCAGATTGATTTTTTATATAGTAAATGATTATATGAGGTATAGTGATGGTTATATTATTATTATAACCGGTTGTGTAGGTATTCTGAGATTGGCAGCTCTTTTTATATATTGTTATAGTACAAAATTTAGCAAAGACAATATTGATAACATTAGTGATGGAAGTGTAAGTATTAAGGAGTACAGAGGGGGATTCAGATTTAAAAGCACCAAAAGGGCTTATAATGCTATTTTGGTTCTGGTTTTGTTATGCAATTTGATTTTGTTGTTTGATTTAATATATGAATTAGAATTATATGGTTTTGATTATTTTGAAACTTACAATATTTTTGCTGCTATTGGTATTTTTATTATTTCTGGTATTTTCATAGGTGGTGAGGTTATTGGTACAGTACTGCTTACAGTTAGTTTTATAAAAGAAAATAATGAAAACAATGTTTTAAGCAGAATATTTACAGTATCATTTGGTATATTATTTATAGTAAGTATTGTGAAAGTAATAGGGTATATGTTTAGTATATATGTTGTTAAATATATATGTGTCAGTATTATGTTCTTATTACTTACAATTAACAGCTTACGGACAATTAAAAACATCGAAAGTTTTAAGGTGTTAAAAAGAATAAATTTATTAAGTGTATTAATATGTACAATAATTTATATAGCTGAATTGATTATTTATATAACTGAACATGAGATAGGTTACATAATTATAACTGAGAACATTGCACATCTTCTCAGACTGGCAGCTCTATTAATATTCTGTTATAACACAAAATTCAGTTTAGACAATGAAGAAGAAAAAGGCAATGAAGAAGATTTGACGGAAAATATTTTATAATGTTTTCAGGGGGGATATTTTTAGCCAAAATTATGTGAAATAAAAAAGGAGCGTGATTTATTTATGAAAAGAATATCGGGAGCAATATTAAGTGCTGTAGTGGTTTTGAATTCTGTTGGATTTGTTTACGGCGGTGGAAATGGGATATCGGTGAAAGTAAACGGCAATGAAATTAATACAAATGTTTCTCCACAGATAATAGACGGAAGGACAATGATTCCTGTGCGTGATATTTTTGAGGCAGTTGGTGCTCAGGTGGAATGGGACAGCGAAACTAAAACAATAAGCAGCAGTAAGGGTTCAAAAAGTGTATCCATGTCTATAGGCAGTAATGTAATGTATGTTGATGGCGAAATGGTGACAATGGATACTGCTCCGCAAATAATTGACGGAAGAACAGTTGCTCCTGCCAGATATGTGGCAGAGGCTTTCGGATACAATGTGGAATGGGACGGAGAAAATAAAATTGTTATTATAACAGAGGCTGACAGCAATGAAGAGGAGGAAAATAGTAGTGTAAATGATGTTTCTTCACAGAGAGAGACAACAACAATTACTACAGAAGCAGCTACGGAAGCAACTACAGAAGCAACTACGGAAAAAGTTACCGAAACCACTACGGAAACAACTACTGCAAGCAGTACGTCAAGTGAAATAAGACGTAATTTTAAAAAGGAAATAATCGATTTTGTTAAAAAGTCATACAATCTTTATGTATCAACGGGAAGTGCCGATGAAACCAGTCTTTTTGAAAGTGATACTATAAATTCGACAGCAGACAACTGGGAAGCTGTGGCAAATAACAGTGCGGAAAAGGAATTTGCAGGGAAGGCAGAAGATTTTTATAAAAAGCTGGCTAAAACTGCAGCGGCTATTGATGATGCAAAAGATGATGATGATTATGATGAAGATTATGAGGACGAGCTTGAGGAAATTGTTAAAAACTTCGGCAGAGCTGCAAGCAGTGATGATATAGACGCTGCCTGTGATGAGCTTGATGAGCTGTATAATGATATAAAGGGAATAGGCAGAAGCAGTTCTTCAGGAACTAAAAGCAGTTCTTCAGGGTCTACAAGCAGTTCTGTGGGATCTTCAAAAAGTTCTTCAGGGTCTACAAGCAGTTCTGTGGGATCTTCAAGCAGTTCTTCAGGGTCTTCAAAGTCATCCGGCAGCAGTTCCAGTGATTCAGACAGCGGAACAAGTTCAAATAAATATACATATTCAGAGGCTAAGTCATTGTACAAGTATATTACAAATATGGCAAGTTATGTTTCAGATGCAAGTTCAACTTGCAGTAAGGCTGTAAAGGAAAGGGCTTACTGGAGCGTTGTTAAAGTTGATATTAGTAATGCAAGTCAGCTTGGTGATATGGCTTATGAAATTATGGATGGTAAATATGAAATTGGAATAAACGGCGGAGATTTTGCAACTGTAAATGAACTTATGGCATATATATGCAGTGAACTTGATGGAATTGAAAACAGGGATTATGATGATTTGAGGGAGTGCTGGGACGTGTTGATAGATGTGCAGGTAAAATTGGTGACAATGCAGAAATTTGCAAAGGAGCTTGTTGAGGCGTTTTCATAATAGGCATAAATGCAGGAATATTATAAAAGATATGTATTTTAAATAAGAAAAGAGGGAATATTATGTTAAAAAAATTTTCGGTTATTGTGGCACTTTTGTTTATAATAATTATGCCTTTGTCGGTTTATGCAGATGAAGAAATAAAATTAAACGTTGATGGTGTAGTAATAGAGCTTGAAAATAAGCCGGTTATAATTGATGGCAGAGTTTTTGTTCCTTTGCGTCCATTATGTGAAAGTCTTGGATTTACTTTGGAATGGGATGATCAGACAAAGACAGTTACTGAAGTTTATCAGCCTAGTGGTGGAAACTTAAAAAAACAGGTAACAATGCAGGTGGGAAGCAAAGTAAAAAATGTGCTTAAAGTAACTAATATACGAGATAATATAAGTACATCTGAAGATGTAACTATGGATGTTGCACCTATTATAATAGATAATACAATATATGTACCTGCAAGCTATGCTGTTGAAGATTTAAATTGTAAAGCTTACTGGTCAGGAACCAACAGAACACTATATGTTTTTAATAATATGGTGTTGTCATGGGCGTATCCTGGATTATACAAATTAATTCCGGGATCTATTATGATGGGTACCAGTTCAAAGTATGTGTGGTGTGTTTGGGGATATCCTTTAGAGGTTCTGACAGACGGGACAGTAGATGAATATATTAATTTACTTAAAGATAATGGGTTCACTTATAGTACTGAAAATATTGGGTCAGAAACATTACATGTTTTAACAGAAAATGAGGATCCAGTGACAGATTTTACAAAATCTAAACTTTTTAGAAAGGGGCTAAAAATTTATATTGGCAGAGATGTAATTGAAAATGTAACATTCGTTGCGACGTACCAATATAGTGTTGATGAGGACGGGAATATAAAAAATGACTACAGACCAGAAGTAGAGGAATATTTAACAACATTGAGAAATGCTGCCAATGGTTATTATGAGGAAAGTAATAATGAGCTGGGAATCGATAATGAAAGATTCACTGCAATTGAAAATATTTTTGAGTCTTATGTTGACAGAATTTCAAAATGCACTACTAATGATGAAGCTATTGCAATAGCAAATGAAATAAGTAACCGTACATCAGACTATGAATATTATATAAGCAATCCGTTAAGTTCAAATGAAATGACTTTTGCTCAGAATGCTATGCTTATAAGCAATTATATTGCATTATGCAAATCAGCGGATATAATAGTGGAAAAGGCCAGTAAACTGACAAATAAAACTATTGAGAGTGAAAAATCATTTGATATAGCTGTAAAGATGGGCAGACTGATTTTTGATGCTTCGGATATGAGCGTTGTAAAGCAGGTTGAGTATGAACTTAGAAGCAGTCTTACAAGTATGGTAAGCGGATTCCAGAGTGCATTGCAGTAAATGGCGGTAAAGATAAGTTGAGTTGATGTTTGAGATGAAAAGAAAGCGGATTAAAATCCGCTTTCTTTTATTTTTAAGCGGAATTTGTTTTGGCTGAAATATATCGGTTCTTTACCAAATGGTGTGGTTTTATAAAACCTTTATGTTGCAAAATTTGACTTTGTCAAATTTCACTAACAGTCATTTACAATGGAGCTACGGAGCAGAGCTTATAAAAATTGCGGGCGATTAATAATCGCCCCTACAATGGTATTGTATGGCAGGGTGTTGGTTAAGTTGAAATTTGTGGGTGGGAATAATAAAAC
>CAZGIC010000112.1:0-6939 GCA_964526435.1 uncultured Lachnospiraceae bacterium
GGAGATGCAAACAAAGCAGAGCTTTTTGAACCCTGGTGGAGCCTTGACAAACGAAAGGTTTTAAATTCCATTTCAAAAGAATTTGTAAAAAGAAACAGTTATCAGGGAATAAAAAATCAGACACATTAACAAAAAACAGTGAGAGCCTACGCTCTCACTGCTTTTTTTGCTTATATTTACTTTCTTCATTATCAATCAAAATATCAACTGCACCGGGTATTACCCTGATTTCAGCACGATTATAATCACCGCAGTATTCACCATCTACAGTCCACTTTATACGTTCCTGACTTTCTATAACAAGCTTATTTGTTTTAAAGCTGTAAAACATATCATTATCAAATTTTCTTTCAACAATACAATTCACAACATTTCTCAAAAGACTTATATTTCCCGGTTTTTTAACAAGAAGTACTTCAAAAAGCCCGTCATTAAGATCTGCATAATTTTCAAAGAATACCTTAAGCCCTGCAATACTGTTTGAATTTGACACAAGACCTATCATAACATCATCTTCAATTATGCCTTCGTCATAAGTAATTTTTACAGGATATGTCTTTATATTTGCAATTTCTTTAAGTCCTGTAAGCAAATATGCCTGGTACCCCAGAATATTTTTAATTGTCTGAGGAGTTTCATATGATATGTTTGTAAAAAGTCCGAATCCTGCCACATATGAAAAATGTCTTCCGTTTATATTTCCTATGTCAATAGTAAATGGTTTGCCATCAACTGCTGTTTTATAGCTTTCCTCAACTATCGTAGGAATTCCCATGCTGTTTGCAAAATCATTTGCTGAGCCACAGGGAATATACCCCAGCTTAGGCCGTTTTTCAAGACACATCATACCGTTTATAGTTTCGTTAAGTGTTCCGTCACCACCACAGCATACTATATTATCATAAGTATCACCTGTTTTTTTAACTATGTCTGTAATATGACCTGCATACTGAGATGTATATACAGTTACTTCAAAGCCCCTGCTGTTGTAATAATCTATCATATCAGCAAGATTTAACTTAATTATGCCCCTGCCTGAATGAAAATTTGCCAGCAAAAGAAGTTTCTTCATCTCATTCACCTCTTACTCCTCATTATTTTTTGCCCCTGCAATATGTTCTGCATATATTTCCGAAAGCATCTGCTGTTCTACAGGATTTGTAACAGATATTATCGTAACCTTACCTTCCCTTTCTTCAACAAAGCCCACTCTTATGCCGGTACTTCCCGAAGCTGTTCTGCTTCCGTCAGTATAAAACACATATCTTTTCTCTGTTACATCACTGTCATATATCATTATTACATCATATTCCACTGCATTTCCGTCAGAATCGTACTCTTTAATTTTTATTGCTTCTGCCTTGTCCATTTATTTCACCTCTATCTAATAGTACCATAAAAATAAATTTTGCACAATAGTATATATTAATTTAAATAGGCAACAATTATCTATGAGGTGATTAAAATGAGAGTACCAAATCATATAGGTATTATTCCTGACGGCAACAGAAGATGGGCACAAGACCACGATCTTGAAAAGGAAAAGGGATATGAAAAAGGGCTTCTTCCCGGACTTGAAGCTTTCAGACAATGCAGAGATATGGGAATAAAGGAACTCAGCATATACGGGTTTACCGCTGATAACACAAAAAGACCTACAGAACAGCGAATTGCCTTTACAAAGTGCTGTATTGAAATGGTGAACATACTTAAAAACGAGGACTGCGAAATCCTTGTTGCTGGCAACAAAGAGTCAAAAATGTTCCCAATTGAATTAAGTGATTTAACAAAAAGGAAAAAATTCGGCAACGGAGGCATTAAAGTCAATTTTCTCATAAACTACAGCTGGGAGTGGGACTTAAAGGCAAATAAAAGCGTTACTTATTACAACACTGCCGATATTTCAAGGATAGACCTTATTATAAGATGGGGCGGAATGCGAAGATTGTCGGGATTTCTTCCTGTGCAGTCAGTTTATGCCGACTTCTATGTAGTAGATGATATGTGGCCTGATTTTAAAAGAGAACACATAATACAGGCTTTGGACTGGTATCAGAATCAGGATGTTACATTGGGAGGATAAGAACAGTTAGGAGTTCCTAACTCCTAACTGTTAAATCCCTCTCTTCTCAATGGTGATGTCCGCAAGAGCAGTTATGACCATGATGATGTTCATGTCCATGGTCATGACCGCAGGTGCAGTCGTGATCATGGTGATGGTGGTGATGATGTTCATGTTCATTTATTTCCTTTTCTGCTTCATCTGTGATCTGGAATATATTTCCATAAGTTACAAGACTTAAGGCTCTGTCATTTATGCCGTCAAGGGCATAAGCACAGTATTCCGCAAGTTCATCTTTTGACATTGGGCATGGCAGATTTTTTAAGAAATTCTGCTTTATAAACTTCTTTTCTGAATTTGCCATAGTTTCTGTAACCTTATCTATATACTCTGTAAGCTCCCCTGTCATTTCACCTATACTTTTGTTTTTATCTTTTAAAAGCATAATATGCTCATCAAGTTCTCTGTAAAACATTTCACTTATAGTGTTGTTTACATTTATTGCTGTCTTTGTATCATCAGAAAGTGCTTTATAATCTTCCTCTGTCATTGATTTTATCTTTTCAGACAGTTCTTCTTCAATTGGTTTTGAAAGCTCAAATCGTTCCTCTATTTCATTTTCTGTTCTTTCAAAAATATCCTCAATAAAAGAAGTATCCTTTGTTGTTATAACATTTCTTAAAGAATAATACAGATCTTTTAAAATCATATCATCGTTAAACAGGAATTCAGTATCTACAGCAAACATAGAAAGTATCTGCAAGTAAATCACATCATTAAAATACATATTTAAAATAGCGTATATATCCTGAATGACATCAACATTTCCGTCTATATCACTTAATGCCTCAGTAATGCCGTCTTTATCAAGTTCGTCAATTGTTTCTGCTGTAGATTTAAGCTTTTCATACATAAGAGGAAAATCAGCCTTAAAGTCTGTATCGCAGTCTGCATAAAACATATCCTTTAATCTATCTATACATGAATTTGCAAACTCTGCAGGCAGTCCCTCTGTAAGAAGTGATACTCCCTTTGCAACATAATCCATATAACGCTCCCTTGTCATTCTGAGAGGAAGTACAGAAATAAGCTCGCCCATTGCAAATTTACTTTCTATATTATCGGGAAGAGTTGAAAGATAACCTCTCACAGTGTCAACAAGTCCGCTGTTGTTAAGAGGGATATTGTTGTCAAAGTTTTTAATATCATCAAGCTTATATGCTCTTAAAAGCTTTTCCCCAAGCTGGTCATTAAATGCCATATACTTATTTAAATTTATACCTGCCTCAGTTATTTCTTTTATAAGGGAGCTTAACTCCTTTTCATAAGAATTTCTGTCCTGAGTTTCAAGTACATTATCAAGCTCTGCATAAGCCTTTTCAAGTTTGCCCTTTATTTCATGTATTGAATTTGGAACCACATATCCTATTTTTTGTTCAGAATTTTCTGAAAGGTCATATATTAAATTTAAAAGTGTGTCCTTAATCTTATATTCCACAAGTTTTACAAGATTTTTTTCCATAGAAGGATTGTTCATTAATTTTTTCGCTCCTTTTTAATAAATATTACTTTTAAATATAACACATTTCTGTTAAAATAGGAATAGGATTTTAAAATAAAATTTGCTTGGAGATATAAATATGAGTAAGATAGCCTTTACTACCCTTGGCTGCAAGGTCAATTTTTATGACAGCGAAGCAATGGCAGAGTTATTTGCAGAAAAAGGGTATGAAATTGTAAACTTTGATGAATTTGCAGACATATATGTTATAAACACATGTACAGTTACAAATTTCGGAGATAAAAAATCCCGCCAGATGATAAGAAGAGCAAGGCGGAAAAACAAGAATTCAATAATTGTTGCAACAGGCTGTTATGCACAGGTTTCCCCTGAAATTGTTGCAAATATCGAGGGAATTAATATTGTCATAGGTACAAAGAACAGATCAAAAGTTGTGGAAATTGTTGAAAATTACAAAGCAGAAACAGGTGTCCTCAATGCTGTAAGTGACATTAAAGGTGAAAAAGAATTTGAAAGACTTAAAGTGTCTAAACTAAAAAACAGAACAAGAGCATACATAAAAATACAGGAAGGCTGCAACAGATACTGCTCCTATTGTATAATACCTTACGCAAGAGGTCCCGTAAGAAGCCGCAGGCCCGATGACATAATGGAAGAAGTAACAACTCTTGCAAAAAACGGATTTAAAGAAATTGTGCTGACAGGTATTCATGTGGCAAGCTACGGCATAGATTCAGGTAATATTACCCTTGCCGATATTATAGAAAAAGTCCATGAAGTGGACGGCATTGAAAGAATACGTTTCAGCTCCATGGAGCCAAGAGCTGTAAGCCATGAATTCATTGAAAGAATGGCAAAGCTCCCTAAGGTATGCGAACATTACCACTTATCTCTTCAAAGCGGAAGTGACACAACTCTTAAGAATATGAACAGAAAATATACTTCCGAAGAATATGCCGCTGCCTGTAAGAGATTAAGAAAAACCTTTCCTGATGTGGCAATTACAACAGATATTATAGTTGGATTTCCTACTGAAACGGAAGAAAATTTTAAAGAAAGCTATGATTTTGCTAAAAAAGTAAAACTGAGCAAAATACATGTTTTCCCCTACTCGCCTAAGGATGGCACACCTGCCGCAAAAATACGTCCCCAGGTTGCTCCTGAAGTGAAAAACGAAAGAAGTCACAAAATGCTTGAACTAAGCACCGAGCTCAACAGAGAATTTATGTCAGCCTATATAAACAAACCTATGGAAGTGCTTTTTGAAAGACTCGACAATGGTTACTATGAAGGACATACAAGAAATTATATTAAGGTGCTTTGCAAATCGAACGTTGATCTGACAAATCAGCTCGTTACTGTAAGGCTTACAGATATTGCGGGGGAAGAAACAATGTACGGAGAATTAATGTAAGGAGAGATATAAATTGAATTTAGACAGATTATATTATAAGGATGCCTATATTAAAGAATTTACAGCAAAGGTCATAAGCTGTACAGAAAGTAAAAAAGGCTATGAAGTCATACTTGACAACACAGCTTTTTATCCCGAGGGAGGCGGACAGCCAAGTGATACAGGAATACTGGGTGATGCCCGTGTTACATATGTATCAGAAAAAGGTGACGACGTAATTCATTACACAGACAAGCCTCTTGAAGCAGGTTCAGAGGTTAAAGGCATTATTGACTGGGAGAGAAGATTTGACCTTATGCAGCAGCATTCTGCAGAGCACATTGTAAGCGGTATGTTTCATGAAAAATACGGTTACAACAATGTAGGCTTTCATATGGGTTCAGATATGATTACCCTTGACCTTGACGGCGAACTTACATGGGAGCAGGTGCAGGAAATAGAGCTTAAAGCAAACAGATATGTATGGGCAAATAAAGAATGCAGAATATTTACTGCCAGTGGTGAAGAATTAAAAAATCTTGAATACAGAAGCAAAAAAGAGCTTGAGGGAGAAGTAAGGCTTGTTGAATTTCCCGGAGCTGATTTATGTGCCTGCTGCGGTACTCATGTGAGATACAGCGGTGAGCTGGGAATAATAAAGATGTTTTCCTGTCAGGCATATAAAGGCGGTGTCAGAATTGAAATGCTCTGCGGAAAAAGAGCCTTTGACCACATTACTGCTGTAATGGAACAGAATAAGGAAATATCAAATTTACTTTCAGCAAAAGTAAAAGAAACAGCAAAAGCAGTTGACAGACTTTTAAATGAAAATCATTCCTTAAAGTCAACTGTTATAGAAATGCAGTATGAAAAACTTGAAAGCATTGTAAAAGAATACGCAGGAAAGGACAGTGTACTTTTACAGGAAAAAGGTCTTGATCCAAACGGCGTAAGAAATCTTGCAAATATGCTTATGGAAAATGACTGTACAGGCAAAATTGCCGTATTTTCAGGAAATGATGAAGAAGGATATAAATACGCTGTCTGTGAAAAAGACGGTGATATAAGAGATTTTATAAAAGAAATGAACAAATCTCTCAACGGCAGGGGTGGCGGCAAGCCATTTTTTGCACAGGGGTCCGTAAATTCATCATGGGAAGACATAGAAAAATTTTTTAAAGCATAGGAGGCACATATGAACGGTAAAAAAAACACCAGACCGGCAGAAATTGCAATAATAATTATTCTTATAATTTTTATTATACTTGTATCTATTACATATAAGAATTTAAGCATACTTGCAGAGGGTATGAGCAACCTTCCTGCTGAAGAATTAACAGAAACAACTACTGAATTACAATAAACAAATCTATATATAAATAGCTTTATTAAAGAGGCTAAAAAAAATTAAGAAAATTTAACAGAAGGTGGTTTAATGAAAAAGGTACTTGTTGTAGTAGATATGCAAAATGACTTTATAAGCGGTTCACTGGGAAGCAGTGAAGCAGAGAATATTGTTGACGATGTAGTCGAAAAAATAAGGTCATATGATATTAAAAACGTATATGTTACAAGAGATACTCATACAGAAGACTATTTAAACACTAACGAAGGCAGACATCTGCCTGTTATACACTGCATAAAAAACAGCAAAGGATGGCAGCTTAACGATAAAATAGAAGAAGCCTCCAAAGGTGCTGTTGTTATAGACAAAACTACATTTGCATCGGTAGAACTTGCAGGTATGCTTAAAGCTGAAAATAACAAAGAAGCTCTCGAAATAGAGCTTGTTGGTCTTTGCACTGATATTTGTGTTATAAGCAATGCTTTAATTTTAAAGGCTCTTATGCCTGAAGTAAATATAAAAGTTGACAGCAAGTGCTGTGCAGGAGTAACTCCCGACAGCCATAAAATGGCACTTGAAACAATGAAAATGTGTCAGATCGATATAATTTAAATATA
>CAZGIC010000113.1:0-6770 GCA_964526435.1 uncultured Lachnospiraceae bacterium
TCACAGGATGTTTTTCTGCAACTGTTTTAAAATAATTCAAAGCCGAAGCCGTATCCCCTTCTTCATCGGCTATTAATCCAAGCTGATACATAGCACTGTATCTTACTTCATCGCCTTCATAAGTACACTGAATTGCTTTATTAAAATAATTCTTTGCACTTTCATAATCCCCATTATTTTTTGCCTGTCTTCCTGCACTGAAATATTCACTTGCAGCAGCCGGAAGAACTGTTTTACACAATGCAGAATACTGGCTTAAAACCTCATCACTAAAACCCTCAGTGCTCAGGGCAATAAGCTTATCGGCGGCCTCTTCAACACTGCCCTCATCATAATAATTCTGAATATCTGTTAAAAGCTTTACTCTCTGCTGAAGCTCCTGAGTATCGGCAGTATAAAGCTTTGATCTCAAATCCTCATTTTCATCAGTAAGCCTGGTTATTGTTTCATCTTTTTTTTCAATTTCAGAATTCATATTGCTTTCCAAAACACTGTATTCTGTCTTAAGTTTATCATAATCACTTCTGTAACTTTTAGCTATGGCAGGCAAACCCATACCCCCTAAAACAACAGCCGTAACAGCAATACCAATAAAGAAATAAGCCACACTTCCTGTTTTCCTTTCTTTCGGTCTTGAATCTGTAATTTTAGGTTTGAAAAAAAGTTTCTTTTCAGGTTTAAGCAACTGATTATACCTTAAGGCAACAGGATTTGAACTGTCTATTTTAAGCACCTTTTCCGAAAGCCTGAAAGCCTCTGTTTCTCTTCCCCTTTCAATAAAGCAAAGGGAAAGCAGATTCATGGCGTCAACAAGCCCCTTGTTTTTTTCAAGAGCCTTTTTAAGGTTTAAAATTGCCATATCCGTATTCCCCTGATTGGCATAAGATAAAGCCTCATTATATTGTTCTATTGCCTCATACATTGCAGCTGATTCTCTTGCACTTTCAAGTTCTGCAATGTAATCAACTGCAATATTGTCAGTTCTTTTGAGCTTATAGCTTATAGTCCACTGGATAAGGGCGTCCGCCACCCTGCCCAGTCTGAAATAGCATAAGCCCAGAAGATTTCTGGCGTCAATATTTTTTTTGTCAAATTCAAGGCTTCCCCTTAAAGCAGCCACAGCCTCTGTAATTCTGTCCTCATTACAGTACGCAAGTGCTTTATTGTAGCTTACATTGGACAAATTAGTAACCTTTTTCTGTAAAGAGCCGGTGTATAGCATATTATCACCTCTCTACATATTTTTTTTCATATCACGAAGGACATCCATAATGTCCTCAATATTATTAGTATCTACTGCTCTCGGAACATCTTTATTCTCAGGCAGTGGTTTAAACTTAGTAAGTTCAGCCTTAAAATCCAACATTTATATTCACCTCTATTATTCCTCGGAAGCTTCAGTTTCCGCAATCTCAATCCCCAGCTCTTCAAGCTGAATTTTGTCAACAACATCAGGTGCATTTGTTAAAAGACAGCTGGCATCTTTAACCTTAGGGAAAGCAATTACATCTCTAATGCTTTCAGTATTATTTAAAAGCATAACCATTCTGTCAAGTCCAAAGGCAAGTCCCCCGTGAGGAGGTGCGCCAAACTTAAAGGCGTCAAGGAGAAAACCGAATCTCTCCTGAGCGTCTTCCTTAGTAAAACCAAGAAGCTTAAACATCATATTCTGTATTTCCTGTGAATGTATTCTTATTGAACCACCGCCAAGCTCACAGCCGTTTAAAACCATATCATAAGCCTTAGCCCTTACTCTGCCCGGGTCAGATTCAGCATACTGCAGATCCTCGTCCATAGGAGCGGTAAAAGGATGATGCACGGCAACATATCTTTCTTCCTCCTCGCTGTATTCAAGAAGAGGGAATTCAGTTACCCATAAGAATTTGTAATCAAAAGGATCAAGAATTTCAAGACGCTTAGCAACCTCAAGTCTTAAAGCACCTAAAGCATCAAATACAACCTTGTTTTTGTCTGCACAAAGGAGAATCAAATCTCCCGGCTTTGCTTCAAATCTTTCCGCAATTTCATTTATTTTATCATCATCAAAGAACTTTGAAATAGTAGTCTTATAAGTACCGTCATCGTTACATATGATCCACGCAAGACCCTTTGCACCATATGTTTTTGCAACATCTACAAGAGAATCTATTTTCTTTCTTGGGAAATGTCCGCAGCCTTCTGCATTTATACCCCTTACAGAACCGCCTCCGTCAATAGCATTCTGGAACACACCGAATTCTGAACCGTTTACTATATCAGTTATATTCTTTAATTCCATTCCGAATCTTATATCAGGCTTGTCTGAACCAAATCTTTCCATAGCCTCACAGTAAGGCATTCTTATAAAAGGAGTTTCAACATCAATACCCTTTAATTCTTTGAATACTTTTTTAATAAGTCTTTCATTTACACTCATTACGTCATCTTCCTCAACAAAAGAAAGCTCCATATCTATCTGTGTAAACTCAGGCTGTCTGTCAGCTCTCAGATCTTCATCTCTGAAACACTTAGCTATCTGGAAGTACTTGTCAAATCCTGATACCATTAAAAGCTGTTTAAAGAGCTGAGGACTCTGGGGAAGTCCGTAAAAAGTACCGTGATGTACTCTTGAAGGAACAATATAATCTCTTGCACCTTCAGGAGTTGATTTTCCCAGTATAGGTGTTTCAATTTCAATAAAACCTTCCTCACTTAAAAAGTTTCTCACAATCTGGCAAAGTTTATGTCTTAATATAATATTTTCCGCAACACTCGGACGTCTTAAATCCAGGTATCTGTACTTTAATCTAAGCTCAGTACTTACATTTACATTGTCCTCAATCTGGAAAGGAGGAGTTTCTGCCTCAGATAAAATTTTAATACTTTCAACACTGACCTCAATTTTACCTGTTTTCATATTAGGGTTAATATTTTCGGGAGTTCTTTCCTGCACTGTACCTGTTACGGCTATTACATACTCGCCCTTTATTTCACCCTCTTTTGCAATAACATCCTCACTGCTGTTATCTCTGTCAACCACAACCTGAACAATACCTGTTCTGTCCCTTAAAAGCACAAATGAAAAGTGACCGAATTCTCTCTTACGGCTTACCCAGCCCATAAGTGTCACTTTCTGTCCTGCCATTGCCTCGTTTACATCACCGCAATAACAGCTTCTTTTTATTCCCTGCATTAATTCCGCCATTTCTTTATTCTCCCATCTGCTTTTTTATTTCATTTCCTATGTTGTCAATACTTACTGTAATTTGTTCACCTGTAGACATATTTTTAAGGGAAACTGTATTTGAACTTACTTCGTCTTCACCTATTACAGCAACAAAAGGTATTCCAAGCTTATTTGCATACTTCATTTTATGCTTCATACCCTTGTCAGCATAATATACATCAGTCACAAACCCTGCATCTCTTACAGCCTTTGCCACTTTCAAAACATAGCTCATTTCAACGCCCATAGGCACAACAAGGCAGTCTGCAAGGCTTGACCTTTCAGCCTTTATGATACCTGCGTCTTTAAGCTGTGAAAAAAGTCTTGTAAGCCCTATTGATATACCTATTCCTGGAAGCTTTGTATTTGTGTAGTATTCCGTAAGGTTATCATATCTTCCTCCCGAACAAACACTTCCAAGGCTTCTGTAGTCATCGAGAACAGTTTCATATACAGTACCTGTGTAATAATCAAGACCTCTTGCTATTGTAAGGTCAATTGTGAAATAATCCTCATCAATACCAAAGTCCTTCATATACTCTGTTACCTTTTCAAGTTCATCAACGCCCTCAGCAAATTTTTCATTATCAATATTTAAAGCTCTTAAAGCACTTATTTTTTCACTTTCTGTTCCTGAAATTGATATAAAGTCAATAATGCTGTTTATTTTATCATTTTCAATGCCCAGCTTTGCAAGTTCTTCAATAACGTTGTCCCTGCCTATTTTGTCAAGCTTATCAATATTTCTTAAAATGTCTGAAATCTGACTTTCAAGTCCCAGACTTTCAAAAAATCCGTTAAGCACTTTTCTGTTGTTAAGCCTTATAGTAAATTTTCCGAAATCAAGCTTTCTGAACACATTATAAATAACAGCAGGCATTTCAGCATCATATGCAATATCAAGTTCTTCATTACCTATAATATCTATATCACACTGATAAAACTCTCTGAATCTGCCCTTCTGTGGTCTTTCCCCCCTGTATACCTTACTCATCTGGTATCTCTTAAAAGGGAAAGTAAGCTGACCGCTATGCTGTGCAACATATCTTGCAAGAGGAACTGTAAGATCAAATCTTAAAGCAAGGTCATTGTCCCCCTTTGTAAAACGGTATATCTGCTTTTCAGTTTCGCCCCCTGCCTTTGCAAGGAGTACCTCTGAAAGTTCTATAACAGGCGTATCAAGAGGAAGAAATCCGAAACTTTCATAAACTCCTCTTATAGTATCATATATTTTGTTAAATAAGATTTGATCCTCAGGCAAAAGCTCCATAAAGCCCGTAAGTATCCTTGGTTTCACCTTATCCTTAGCCATAACATATCTCCTTTGTTCAGTTTATATCATAATTCATAATTAATAATTCATAATTCATAATTCATAATTAAAAGATTACAAAAATTGATTACACATTGTTCATTATGTATTATTCATTGTGCATTGTGAATTATGCATTATTCATTGTGCATTATACATTATTCATTATTCATTGTGCATTATGCATTATTCATTGTTTATTAATATATTTTTTCTTTCAAGCATTTCATCTATTCTGTTAATATAGTCATCAACACTTTTAACATTAAAAATTCTTTCGATTTTGTTCAGCTTATTGTCAACTATCTTGGTAGAACCTCCTGCCCCCAGTGCAACTATAGTCTGTTTTTCTTCCATAATCGCCACATTGTAAATACACTGGCATTCAGGCTTGCAGTAACCTACATTTTCAAAATTCCCTACCATATTTTTTTGTCTGTACATATAGTAAGGGAACATACCCATTTTTTCAGTATACTCTCTTGAAATTCCTATAAGCCTGTCCATTTTTTCTGAATCTGTCATAGTATATTTGTCAAGGGTTTCCTTAAGTCTTGATGCCCTCTTTACAGCAAGAGTATGTACCGTAATGCTTTCAGGGTCAAGTTTCATTAACCCCTCCATTGTGTTGGTAACTTCAGACTCCCCTTCTCCGGGAAGTCCCAGTATAATATCGGTGTTTATATGCTTATGCCCTGTCTTTCTCGCCATTTCAAAGGCATTGTAAAACATTTCAACACTGTGTTCCCTGCCTATAAGCCTTAATGTACTTTCGTTCAGTGTTTGGGGATTTATAGAAATTCTTGAAACATTGTGTTCCTTTAAAATTCTTAGCTTTTCCTCTGTAACAGTATCGGGACGGCCTGCCTCAACAGTAAATTCACAAGGTATTTTAAAACTTTTTTCCACAGCAGTCAATAGCTTTTCAAGCTGTTTTTCATTTAACGATGTAGGAGTACCGCCTCCAATATATATGCTTTCAATTTCATTCTTTTCAAAATAAGGCTTCACATACTCTATTTCCCTGATAAGTGCATCAATATAATCATCTACCTTACTGCTATACTGCTTTAACGGATATGATGTAAAAGAACAGTAAAGACATCTTGTCGGGCAGAATGGAATACCGATGTACAATCCTGTTTTGCCTATACCGCCTTCAACAATCTTTTTTTCCTCTTCTGCAACTTTTATCATTAAATTAAGTTTTTCATCACTTACAAGATATTTTTCCTTAAATGTTTTTTTAATCTCATCTGTAGTCTTACCTTCAGCCCACGCCTCAGACACAAGCTTTGCAGGTCTTACTCCCGTAAGTATACCCCATGGCAGATATATATTTAAAACAGAATTTACAGCCCTTGCTATTGAAAGACCAATAACTCTTTTTATCTCTCTCTGACTGTCATTTTCAGCAAAAGCACAGGCTTCTGCCTTAAGTTCCCCGTCAATATAAAGCATTCCCTTTGCCTTCATATTTTCAAGCTCACTTACAACAGTTGCATTACCAGTAACCTTTTCTGTCTGTATATATTTGTCATTTGGATAAAACATCATAATTATGGACACAACATCATCAATATAATTGTGTCCCTTTAAAACATAATTCATAATATACACCTAATTTATAAAACCATTGTTTTCCTTTTCATATCCAATAGTTGTATTCTTTCCATGTCCCGGGCATACTTGTGTACTTTCAGGCAGTGTAAACAGCTTGTTTCTTATACTTTCAATTAAAGCGTCGCTGTCCCCGCCCGGAAAATCGGTTCTTCCCACACTCATAAAAAAGAGAGTGTCACCGCTGAAAAGCACTCCTTCTTTTTCAAAATAAAAGCATCCTCCCCCGGGTGTATGCCCAGGTGTGGATATTACCTTAAATTTGAGATCTCCAAAAGAAAATTCCTCTCCGTCATTTAATACTCTGTCATAATTCACAGTAAAAGGCTCGCCAAACATTTTTGAAAGATTGTAAACAGGTGACTCTGCCACAATTTCCTCACCATTACATATAAACACAGGTGCATTTGTGTGCTCCTTAACCTCTCCTGCTGCCCCTGCATGGTCAAAATGAGTATGTGTAAGACATATAGCCTTTATTTTTAACTCTTCCTTATCTATAACAGAACAAAGCTTGTCCCCCATAGCACCGGGGTCAATAACAATAGCTTCATTAGTATTTTCATCTATAACAAAATAACAGTTCTCACCCATATCAGGTGACACAAATAGCTTTAATCTCATAAAAACTCC
>CAZGIC010000114.1:0-6634 GCA_964526435.1 uncultured Lachnospiraceae bacterium
CCTGATAGACATAATCAACAAGAATTTCATAGGCTTCATCGTTTAAATTGCCATTATCCTGGAGAAAACATGAGGGGACTATTCCCTGTTCCTGTTGTTCAAAGTCACTGTCGGTATAACTTACAGTTGTTTTATACAAATTATATTCTGAAAGGTATTTTCTTACATTCAGAAAATGTGAACCGAATTTTTCTGACATCAGGCTGTCGTATTCAGCCATTCCTTCATTGCTTCCGCCCACAAGCCCCATTACAATATACCTATCCTTGTTCTTATCGCAGGAATCTATGATCTGTTGTATATAGTCTGCAAGGTCGTTCCAGTCACTCCAATTGTCATTTTCACCTATCCATATTATGTGAACATAGTCTTTATATTCATCATCACTTGATGTGTTTATAACAGAGCCTGCAGTAATTGTAAAGGGTTCACCATTTTCTGTCCTTAAAAAATAGTGTTTGTTTTCTCCTGTTTCAGGATCTCTTTCTGATTCACCGCCAATCATTCCCGTGTAGCCGTCTACAGTTACAGGGTTAAAGTTGGCATTATCGGCAGATACGGCAAGCGGCCATACGGATACACCTTCTTCTGATGATTTGAGATTGATCTCAATAAGGTCTGCTTCTTCCGGAATTGTTACTGTATCTGCAACGATAAAGGGTATAACACCTATTCTTCCGAGAATTGTGTAAATGTTTTCACCTGATACAGCAAGATTTGTGATCTGTATTCTATACTCTTCTTCTGATAATTTATCCTGAAGTTCTTTTGTAAAGTATGTATTTACTGTACCTGTGCTTGCCATTAAATCTGAGCCTATACATACTATACCGGGTATCTCACTTGAGATGCGTGCATATTCTTCTTCTGTTTTAGCTTCTCTTTCTGCTGAAATCTTTGCATAGTTTTGAGCCGTTATGGCATTTTCTTCAATTTGTTTATTTGTTTTTGAATTAAGTATAATAACCAAAACAGGTATTATTATAATAAGCAGAATAAGAAATATAAGAGATAATTTATTTATTGGTTTCAAAAAGGTACCTCCTTAATTTAGGTAGGAATTATGATAATAGGGGAGTAATAAAATTACTCCCCTATCATTACTTTGTCTGCTGTGTTTCATCGGGATCTGCAGTATAAACATAACCGTATTTTCTGCCATATTTTCCGTATTTTCCATACTTTGTATTACCGTCTTCAACGGAGTTGATAACTACACCTAAAATGGTGCCGTCAACAAAGTTAATGCTTTCTATAGCTCTTTCGATTTCATCGTAGGTTGAAATACCTTGTCTTACAACAAGCATAATACCTGCTGATGATTTGGAAAGAAGAAGGGCATCTGTAACTACATTTATAGGTGATGTATCAAGTATTACATAATCGTAATTTTCCTTTACCTGTTCCAGAAATTTGTTCATATTATTAGAATCCAAAAGTTCTGAAGGGTTTGGCGGTATAGGTCCTGATGTAAGTACATCAAGGTTTTCGTATACATTTTTATTTACAGTCAAATCAAAATTTTCTCCTGTAAGAACTGATGAAAGTCCTTTTTCATTTTTAATATTAAACAGCCTGTGCTGATTAGGGCGTCTTAAATCACAGTCAATAAGGAGAATTTTTGCTTTTGTCTGAGCAATTGTTATGGCAATATTTGCTGCAGTTGTTGATTTGCCGTCACCTGAAAGAGGACTTGAAATAACAAAGACATTGTTCTCATGGGTTGACAGTGTAAAATTAAGGTTTGTCCTGAGCATATTATAAGCTTCCGTAACAGAAAAGGGAACTTTCTCTGTAAGTATTGTGCCATATACAAGTCTTGATTGAACATCCTTTCTTCTGTGAGAAAGAAAGAGTTTGTCAAAAAAGCTGTCTTTGATCTGCTGTCCGTCTATATCATAAGTCGGAATTTCGGATAAAACAGGAAGACTGCATTTAGTTCTGAATTCTTCACCGTTGTTTATTGTTCTGTTAAAAATATATTTTAATATTATTATACCGCACACCAGTATAAAGCCTATGCCCGCAAAAACAATGCCATTTTTTGCGGCATTAGGACCTGAAGGAAAAAGGGGAACTTTTGCAACATTTATTGTTTCAACATAACCTGTACCTACAACTCTGTTTATAACAGAAGGTGCAGTATCTGCAATTATTCTGCATATTTCTGCTGAAATTGTAGGGCTTGGTGTTGTAGCTGAAATCTGTATAATTTCAGTTTCATTTACTGTTCCGAAACTTACATAAGACAGTATGCTGTTAGGGTCTATTATAGTTTCTCCTTCATCGTTTACGGTAAGTGAAAAATAAGCTTCAATTTCTTCAGGAGTGCATATTTCTGTAAGTTTTTCTGCTACAACGTCCATAATTGCATCATTTGATAAAATAACTATATAAGTTGCAGCAAGGCTTTTTGAAGCATCAAGCTCAGATAAGCTGGCACTGCTTATGACCGATGTCTGATCATTGCTTTTAACATAAAGACAGGTTGAAGTTGTATACTCCAGGGGCTTGCACAGCTTTGTATAGCTGTAGCCTGCAATACCGAAGATTATTACAACAATTAATATTATCCATATATGTTTAAGAAGTTCCTGAAACAGCAGCATCAGGTCTATACTGTATTCTTCGTTTTCTTCACGTATGTTCAAATTACTTCCCTCCAGTATATTCATATTTGTAAGAGTGCTTACTTAGCTGTAAGTTCTTCTGTTGTCAGTTCTCTGGCATCTGCCCATATTCTTTCAAGAGAATAAAAGGCTCTGTCCTCTTTGTTAAAAAGATGCACTACAATATCTCCAAAATCCATAAGCACCCAGCTTCTGTTGAATGACTGAAGTCCTTCTGTATGCTTTAATGTGAAGCCTGCTTTGTAGAGCTTTTCATCAACTTCGTCAGCCATAGCCTTAAGCTGGTTTGAATTTGAACCGCTTGCTATAATGAAATAATCGCTTAATGTTGATATTTTGCTTATGTCAAGTACTCTGATGTCAAGGGCAAGTTTATCTTCAAGGGCAGCATATGCGATTTTTGCTCCTTCAAGTGAATTAGTGTTTTTCATTTTTTTCCTCCTTTTTAAGATACTCCAGGGCAGATATGCCCAGAGGATGTATTAGTCTTTTTTTCTTTCTATTGTAGTTTATTGTGTTTTCAAGTGAAGTTATAACTGCTTTGTCTATATCTTTATAGGCGAGTTCTCTTACCTTGTCAAGTCCTTCAAAATATTCTCTGTTTGGCTCTATATAATCGGCAATAAATATTATTTTTTCAAGAAGAGACATATTTGGTCTGCCTGTGGTATGATATGCAATAGCATCAAGTATTTCACTGTCTGTTATGCCGTATTCAGCTTCTGCTATTTTAGCACCTAAAAAGCTGTGGGTAAGGTCGGGCTGACTTTTCAGTATATCGTCAAGTTCCAGATCGTATTTTTCACATAGTTCAAGCTTTTCTTCGTCTGTAAAGCATTTGGCACAATCATGAAGAAGTCCTGATATATATGCCTTGTCAGAATCAGCACCATATCTGCCTGCAAGCTGAAGTGCTTCCTGTGCCACTCCCTGTGTGTGCTTATATCTCTTTGGCGTAAGGACTGAGTGAAGCTTTGCATTAATTGTTTCAATTTCAGGCGAATATGCACCTTCTGCCTTATAAAGTCCAAACTTGTGAATATATTCTTCAACAGAAGCAGGGACTAAGTATTTTATTGTCTGACCTGCCAGTACTCTGTGTCTTATGTCTGTTGAAGATATTGAAAGAGCTGGTATCTCAAGGAGTGTTATTTTTCCTTTGAATTTATCCTTGAGGCTTTTTATTGTTTTAACAAGTTTTTCGTTTTTGTATCCCGGTCTTGTTACGGCTACAAATTCACACATTGAAAGAAGTTTTTCAGGTTCTTTCCATGTTAAAATTTCCTGTATTGCATCTGCACCTGTTATGAAATATATTTTACATTCAGGTTTACAGTGGCTTTTAAGTTCTGTAATTGTATCAATTGTGTATGTCAGTCCTGCTCTGTCAATTTCTATACGTGAAACTTCAAAATTAGGGTTTGTCACTGTTGCAAGGACTGTCATAAGATACCTGTGTTCGCTTAATACAGGATTTGCATTCTTATGAGGCGGTTTACCTGTAGGAATAAATATGACTCTGTCAATACCAAGCTGATGTCTTACAGCTTCTGCAGCGACAAGATGTCCGTTGTGTATAGGATTGAATGTACCGCCCATAATTGCTATTTTATTATATAGTTTATAATCTTTAATCTGATTCATAAGTAAAATCTCCAAAGATAATCCTTTGCTTCTTCTGCATAGTCAATGCCTATTCTCTTACCGGTTTTATAATCTGAAATTTCTTTGCCTTCTGTTATATAGAGGACATCTCCGGTTAAATCTTCTCCGTTAAGGCTTTTGTCTATACCGTATGCCATACATAATTTTCCGGGACCATTGCTGAAATTTTTAAGCCTGTATTTATTAAGTTCACCAAGAGGCTTATTGTATCTCAGTTCTGACATATATTCCATATCAGAGAGAGGCTCGATTCCGCGGATAAGTACTGCGGAAGGTTCACCCTCAGTATCCGTGACAACGTTAAGACAGTGATACATGCCGTAAGTAAAGTATACATAGGCAACCCCGCCTTTCATAAACATTACGGAAGTACGGGGAGTATAGTTGTAATTATAAGCATGACATGCCTTGTCATTTGATTTGTAAGCTTCTGTTTCTGTAATCATAGCAACAAGAGTATGCCCGTTTATTTTACGCACAAGGTACTTACCCAAAAGCTGAGGTGCAACAATAAGGGCATCTCTTGTATAAAAATCTTTATTAAGCTTCATCATATATTTTCTGTAAATAGCGACAGTCACTATGGTATCTGTCCTGGTTTGAATTTTCAATAAGCATAGTAATATGAGGCTTTGAATTCTTTAACTCCTTAAAAAGAGGTTCGTAGTTAAATAAACCTTCTCCAACCTGTTCAAAAGCAACATCGCCTTTTTCATCAAGTTTAAAATCTTTTATATGCATTACGGAAATTCTGTCACCGTAATATCTGAATGCCCTGGCAATAACATCTTCCTGTTCTTTGTAATTATTTCTGTCAAGGAGGTTTACAGGGTCAAGTATAACTTCTACATTAGGTGAGTTAATGTCATCAAGAAATCTCTGCATCATTTCAGGTGAGTAAATTGTGTGAGTTGCAACTCCTTCCACACCTACAATAACACCCAATTTTTCTGCTGCATCAACTATTTCTCTCATTGACTTTAAAAGCCTTTGATAACAGGTTTCAGTATATGTGCCGGGAACTATTTTAAAATTCTCGTCAAGTCTTCCTGTTTCCGTACCTACCATATCTGCACCTATTGCTCTGGCATATTTTAAATGTTCAATAAATCTTGCAACCTCGGCCTGTCTTTTTGCCTCATTTGGGTTTGTGGGATTTATGTAACAGCCAAGAACAGCAACGTGAATATCGTTGTCTGAAAGTCTTTTGCTTATAAATCTTCCAAGACCGGGGTTGTAGTGTCCTGTTGTAAAGTCGATGTCTGTAATTGACTTTTTAAATGCAAGCTGAATATCGTGAATATCATATTCCTTAAGCTTGTCTATAAGCTGGTCGAAAGTTTGTTTTCCTCCCAAGTCGTGGGCTCTCATACCAAATGCCATATTTTCACCTCGTTAATTAAATAATTTTTACTCTCATAATATGAGTAACTGTTTAATAGCAATATATCATCATTATATCAAATACGGCTGTAAAAAGCAATGTTTTATTATTAAAATGCACAAAAAGCCGTAAAAGCAACAAAAACAAAGAATTTTTAAACTGCAGAAAAACTGTTTTTAAATGAAATTTTTATATGTTTTAAGTAAAATGAGAGTGAGTAATTGTAACGGAAATTTAAATGGAGTACTTAAAACTATAGTTATAAATTGTTAGTAAAAAATGAAACGATTTAAAATCAAAATAATTATAAATGGTTTAACATCACACTTTTTACTATGATACATATATTATAATTGAAATATATATTAGGTGGTGATTAAATGATTAATATTAAAGATATGGATAAAATGGGAAGTGAAAACTGTATCCCATATGAAACTCCAATTGAACCTGACAGTCTGGCAAGAGCATATGTTCCAAATCAGATAATATGCGGTTATTTTGAACCTGTTGAGGGACTTAAAAACGGAACTATATTCCCGAGTTTGTACAGCAAGTACAAATAATTATGGAGGTAAGCTATGAACGAAAAGGAATTGCTGAAAACTCTTACTGTTCTTGATTTTATGGCTGTGGATTTACAGCTGTATCTTGATACACATCCCGACGATACAGAGGCAGTGGAAAAGTACAATCAGGTTATTAAAGAAGCTGATATGATCAGATGTCAGTATGAAAAGAATTATGGTCCTCTTTTTTCATTCCGCTCTTATAACCATGGAAATCAATTTAAATGGGTCAATAACCCATGGCCATGGGAAAAAAAGGCAAATTTTAATATTGATGAGGGGGATAATTAAATGTTTGTATATGAAAAAAAACTTGAATTTCCTGTGAAAATAAGTCAGACAAATCCCCAGCTTGCAAGTCTTATTCTAACTCAGTTCGGAGGTCC
>CAZGIC010000115.1:0-3504 GCA_964526435.1 uncultured Lachnospiraceae bacterium
GGAAGAGTTTCGGGGGCAATTTTTTCAAGGACTTTTGCTGTGTAATAAGCATCGCCAAGGGCATTATGAAAATGCTTATTTTCATCAATTTGAATTTCAAGAGCTTCAACGGCATTTTTAAGTCCTATGGAGCCGCCTTTTGAATATTTTAAATATTTTGTTGCAATTTTTTGTATATCCACATATTTAATAATTATAGGGGGTTCCATAATGCCGTTAAAAGTAATATTTCTGAAAAGTGCCTTTATATCACTGTAACCCCAAGTGCCAAGAACCGTATCATTACCGAGAAAATATCTGAATTTGGAATATGCCTCCTTAAATCGGGGAGCAAAGCTGAAATCTTCTGTTTTAAAGCCTGTGATTTTTTCAACATAGGGATGTATTCTTGGGTAGAGAGTTGGTTTGATATATATATTAAATCTGTCTGTTACTTTGTATTTATCATTAACCTTTACGGCACCTATCTGTATAATTTCAAATCTGCAATTGGGATTAGGCTCTGTTTTTTCATCGCCAAAATCAAATGCCTGATTAAATTCCAGATCTATTATTGTCAACATACAATTCTCCTATTCCGTAATAACCTTTTTGGCAATATCCGAAAAGGCTTTTACTGCTTTGGTTTTATATGAACCTTCTCTGTAGGCGATAACAAGTATCCAGTTTAAGTTCTGAGGAAGCTTAAAATATTTAGGCGGATTTGTAAGACCTGCAAATCTGACTGAGGATTCGGGAACAAAGCTGAATCCCATACCTGCGGCAGACAGTCTGAGAGAAGTTTCTATGCTTGATGTTTCAAGAAGTATTTTGGGTTTTATGTTTTCGTCATTAAACACGGTATTGGCAATTTGTCTTAATCTCTGGCTTGAATGAAGAAGAATAAACTTTTCATCTTTTATATCATTTATACTGAGCTGAGGATATTTTTCTGTGGTGTCTGCATAAGCAGGCGGTTCAAAATTGGGAGGTGCCGCTATATAAATGTTTTCCTTGATTATAGGTTCATATTCAATTCCTTTTGATTTAATGGGAAGATTAAGAAGACAAACATCAACCTGTCCTCTTAAAAGCATATTTTCAAGTTCTGATGAATCCCTTTCTGTAATTACAAGTTCAATACCCGGATATTTATCTTTGAAAACCGGGAGTATGGCAGGAAGGGGATTATTTGCCTTTGAAGGTGTAAGACCGATGTTTACACGTCCCTTCCTTAAATCAGAAATATCTTCAAAACTTTTATATAGGTTATTTACTATATTCATAATTGATTTAATTGATTCAATATAAAGTTCACCTTCAAATGTAAGTGAAAGGGGGATCGTATTTCTGTCAAAAATTGTTACCCCAAGCTGGCTTTCAAGTCTGTTTATATATTGACTGAGGGAGGGCTGAGAAATAAAAAGCTTCTTGGCAGCTTTTGAAAAGCTCCGTTCCTCATTGATCGCAAGAACATATTCAAATTCTTTTAAATCCATATATATTCCTCCTTATAGGAAAATGGTTATAGTTGGTATATCATAAATAATATTTTCAATTGTTTTGTCTTTATAGTACAATAAAATATATATAATTACAAGTAAATTATCAAAATTTTTTCAAAAATTTGCAGGAGGTAATAAATAATGAGCAGATTAGACGATATAAATGAGCTTTCAGCTAAAATGCAAAGCGAACCATCTGCTGCAAGACAAAGGCTTGAAATGCTTTTTGACGACAACAGCTTTGTTGAAATCGGTACATTTAATACTGAGGCTGAAGTTGTTACAGGGTATGGAACTGTAGGCGGTAAGCTTGTTTATGCTTTTGCACAGAATGGTGTTGTAAACAGAAAACATGCTAAAAAAGTTGCCGATGTATATGCCCTTGCCCTTAAAATGGGATGTCCTGTTGTGGCTGTTATGGATTCAAAAGGTGTTGCCCTTGAGGACGGACTTGACACATTTGATTCCTATGGTCTTATGTTTAAAAGCCAGGCGGCAGCAAGCGGTGTTGTGCCACAGATAAGCATTGTAGTTGGTGACTGTCTTGGTATAAGTGCATTTTTACCATCTTTATCAGACTTTGTTATTATGTCTGAGGAAAGTGCAAAGATGTTCCTTTTAAGTCCAAATGTATATTCAGGACTTGAAGGTAAGGAAACTACTTATGAGGATTTAGGCGGTGCTGATGCTCTTGCACATAAAGGACTTGCACATTTCGTGTGCAGCAGCGAGAGTGAGTGTTTTATAAAGGCTCAGGAACTTATTGATATGTTGCCTGCAAATAACCTTGATGAGGTAGCTGTTTCTGAAGTATCAGACGATCTTAACAGAATTGATGAAAGTCTTAACTTTATTGTTCCGGAAGATGATACAACTGAAATTGATATGAGAGCTGTAATCAAGTCAATTGCCGATAATATGAAATTTATGGAAGTAAGTGCAGGCTGTGCTGAAAATATTATTTCAGGATTTATAAGACTTGGCGGTATTACTACAGGTGTTATCGCAAACAGCGGTATGCTTGATATAGCAGGCGTAAAAAAAGCAGGTGAGTTTGTAAATATTTGTGACGCTTTTAACATACCTATTGTTACATTTACCGATGTGGAAGGATATGATGCAATGCACATTGATGAGCAGAGCGATGTAATTAAATACAGTGCCAAGCTTGCTTTTGCTTTTGCAAGTGCTACAGTGCCTAAAATTAATGTTATTGTGAGAAATGGAATAGGAAATTCTTATCTTATAATGAATTCAAAGCATATAGGTGCCGATATTGTATATGCATGGCCTTCTGCAAATGTTGCTCTTATTAATAAAAAGGCGGCAACAAATATTATGGGCTACGGTGAAAAAGAATACAATAAATTATCAACACCTTATCAGATAGCAAGTGACGGATATGTTGATGATGTTATTATTCCTGCAAGTACAAGAAAAAGAGTATTTGTTGCTCTTGAAATGCTTCTTTCAAAGAGAGAATATACTGTTGCAAAGAAACATGCTAGTATTGAATTCTAAGAGGTGAGATTATGGAATGGTTGACTGAAGGCCTTATGGTTACGATCCTTGGTCTGGGTACCGTATTTGTTGTGCTCATATTTATATGTATTATATTAAATGTTATGAGTCAGATAATAAGAAATATGGACGCCAAGGAAAAGCCTGAGGAGGAGAAACCTGTTGTAAAGACCTCTCCTGCAGTAAAGGCCGAAAATGTAAATAATGTTAATAAAGACATGGAACTTATTGCTGCAATAACTGCTGCTGTTGCTGCTTATGAAAGTGCTAAGGGAAATTATGTAAATCCCGACAAGCTTGTTGTCAGAAGTTTCAGAAGAGTAAACACATGGAACAGAGAGGCAATTCATGAACAGCAGAACAATTTATATTAGGAGGATATTGAAATGAAAAGCTATAGAATAACTGTAAACGGAAATATTTATGATGTTCAGGTTGAAGATTTGGGTACAGCACCTGCTCAGGCGGCTCCCGTACAGCCTGCTGCACCTGCACCTGC
>CAZGIC010000115.1:3604-6542 GCA_964526435.1 uncultured Lachnospiraceae bacterium
GGTAATATACTTGACATTAAGGTAAATGTGGGAGATAAGGTTGAAGTTAATCAGGTAGTTGTTATACTTGAAGCTATGAAAATGGAAAATGATATTGTAACTCCTTACGGCGGTACAGTAACTTCAATAAGTGTAACAAAGGGTCAGGCTGTTAATTCGGGTGATGTGCTTATAACTGTTGCCGAATAATTTTATTTAGGAGGCATGAAATATGTTTGAAATGTTAGGTGAAGCTGTGCTTGATTTCTTTGGCAGCTCCGGCTTTGCACAGTTTTTTATCGGAGATAATTATAAATTTCTTATTATGATCGTAGTAGCATTGATTTTAATGTATCTTGCGATTGTAAAGAAGTTTGAACCTCTTTTGCTGCTGCCTATTTCTTTTGGTATGCTTCTTGCAAATTTGCCAAACAGCGGACTTATGGATGAGCCCGTTAAGGAAATTTTAAGTGTAATTGGTGTTGATACGGCAACGGGAATGCCGTATCTGGCAGAGGTTGAAGGTGGAACTACAACTGTGGGCGGTTTGCTCTATTATATCTATCAGGGGGACGTTCTTGGTATCTTCCCGCCTCTTATATTTATGGGCGTAGGTGCTTTAACAGATTTCGGTCCTCTTATTGCAAATCCTAAGAGTCTTCTTTTGGGTGCCGCTGCACAGTTTGGTATATTTGCGGCATTTTTAGGTGCTCTTGCCCTTGGATTTACACCGGGAGAGGCTGCTTCAATTGGTATAATAGGCGGTGCCGACGGACCTACTGCTATATTTACCACAACAAATCTTGCTCCTCATCTTTTGTCAAGAATTACTGTGGCAGCTTATTCATATATGGCTCTTATACCTATTATTCAGCCGCCTATTATGAAACTCCTTACAACAAAGGAAGAGAGAAGCATAAAGATGGAACAGCTTAGAACAGTTTCACAGAAGGAAAAAATTCTTTTCCCTATTATAACTTCTATGCTTGTTATACTTATTATTCCTGATACGGCATCTCTTATAGGTATGCTTATGTTAGGTAATCTTTTCAGAGAATCAGGGGTTACTCAGAAGCTGGCAACTCATGCTTCAGAGGCTCTTATGTATGTTTTAAGTATATTTATTGGTATAAGTGTTGGTGCAACAACAAGGGCTGATGAATTCCTTGAAATTGAAACAATTGAAATTCTTGTTCTGGGACTTGCTGCTTTTGCTTTCTCTACAGGAGCAGGTGTTTTACTCGGAAGGGTTATGTGCAAGATTTCAGGTGGCAAGATAAATCCTCTTATTGGTGCAGCCGGCGTTTCTGCAGTGCCAATGGCCGCCAGAGTTGCACAGAAGGTTGGTCAGGAAGAAAATCCAAACAACTATCTGCTTATGCATGCAATGGGTCCTAATGTTGCAGGTGTAATTGGTTCAGCAATTGCATCAGGTATTTTCTTATCACTTTACAGATAAAGGGAGGTTTTATAAATGGCTAAGGCTATTAAAATTTGTGACTGTACGCTGAGAGATGGTCAGCAGTCATTAATTGCTACAAGAATGAGAATAGAGGATATGCTCCCTATTTTAGAGAAAATGGATAAGGTTGGATTTGGTGCCGTTGAAGTTTGGGGCGGTGCTACCTTTGATACCTGTCTCAGATATTTAAAGGAAGATCCATGGGAAAGACTGAGAAAATTCCGTTCAGCTTTCAAAAATACTAAATTACAGATGCTTTTGAGAGGTCAGAATATTCTGGGCTACAGACATTATGCTGATGATGTTGTTGAAACTTTTGTAAGAAAGAGTATTGAAAACGGTATTGACATACTTAGAATATTTGACGCTTTAAATGATGCAAGAAATCTTGAAACTGCTGTAAAAGCTGTCAAGAAGGAAAAAGGTGCTCATGCACAGCTTGCAATAAGTTATACATTAAGTGATGTGCATACCCTTGAATATTATGTTGAACTTGCAAAGACATACAGAGATATGGGTGCAGACTCAATATGTATAAAGGATATGGCGGGACTTCTTCTGCCTAAGCCTGCTTATGATCTTGTTAAAGCTATAAAGGAAGAAGTTGATCTTCCTTTGGAAGTACACAGTCATTATACAAGTGGTGTGGCTTCAATGACATATCTTAAAGCTGTTGAGGCAGGGGCTGACATTATTGATACTGATATGTCACCTTTGAGTATGGGTACTGCCCAGCCTGCAACAGAAGTTATGGTTGCTGCATTAAAGGGTACAGAATTTGATACAGGTCTTGATGATAATCTTTTAAAGGAAATATCAGACTATTTAAAGCCTGTAAGGGAAGATGCTATTGACAGCGGTCTTTTAAGTCCTAAAATGCTTTCTGTTGATATTGCAACTCTTCTTTACCAGGTTCCCGGCGGTATGCTATCTAATCTTGTAAGCCAGTTAAAGGGTGCAAATGCCGAGGATAAGTATGATGAGGTTTTAAAGGAAATACCTAAGGTAAGAGCTGACCTTGGATATCCTCCTCTTGTAACACCTTCAAGCCAGATTGTGGGAACTCAGGCTGTGCTTAATATAATTATGGGTGAAAGATACAAGATGGTGCCTAAGGAAACTAAGGATATTGTAAGAGGTAAATACGGCAGAACTCCTGTGCCTATTTCAGAAGAAATAAGAAAGAAGATAATAGGCGATGAGGAACCTATTACATGCAGACCTGCAGACCTTATAGCTCCTGAACTTCAAAAGGCTGAGGAAGAAATAAAGGATTATAAGGAAAAAGATGAAGATGTTTTGAGCTATGTTCTTTTCCCTCAGCAGGCTATGGAATACTTTAAGTTCAGACAGGCTCAGAAATTTGGTATTGATCCTAATCTTGCTGATGTAGATCACAGGGTTTATCCCGTTTAAAAATTTATAGTGATATTTTTTATCCGCTCCTTGTTGAAAGGGGCGGTTTTTTTGTACGGGTGTGAGTAAGGGAAAACTTTT
>CAZGIC010000116.1:0-6392 GCA_964526435.1 uncultured Lachnospiraceae bacterium
TTATATCTTCATACTAAGAGATATTCTGTGCTTTTTAACATCAACCCCCAGCACCTTTACATCTACAATATCTCCCACACTGACAGCCTCAAGGGGATGCTTTATATACCTGTCACATATTTCTGATATATGCACAAGTCCGTCCTGGTGAACGCCAATATCCACAAACACCCCAAAGTCAATTACATTTCTCACAGTTCCCTTAAGTATCATACCTTCCTTAAGGTCCTCAATTGACAGAACATCGGATTTAAGTATAGGCTTAGGCATTTCATCTCTCGGGTCACGTCCCGGCTTTTCAAGTTCTTTAATAATATCCTCAAGTGTAGGCACACCTATTTTAAGCTCCTTAGACAAATTTTCAAGATTGCCTGCAAACTTTCCTATTTCCTTTATGCCTCCCTTTTTAATATCGTCGGCACTGAAACCGCACTTTTTAATAAGAGCTTCCGCCGCCTTGTAGCTTTCGGGATGAACTCCCGTATTGTCAAGGGCATTATCCCCGTCATTAATTCTCAGGAATCCTGCACACTGTTCAAATGCCTTAGGTCCCAGCTTTGAAACCTTTAAAAGCTCTTTTCTGTTTTTAAACTTTCCCCTTTCCTCTCTGTATGCAAGTATATTTTTAGCTATTGAATTGTTTATGCCAGATACATATGAAAGAAGTGAAGGAGACGCCGTATTAAGGTCAACTCCTACACTGTTTACACAGCTTTCAACAACACCGCCAAGAGCCTCGCCAAGTCTTTTCTGATTCATATCATGCTGATACTGTCCCACACCTATACTCTTCGGCTCAATTTTAACAAGCTCCGCAAGGGGATCCTGTAATCTTCTTCCAAGGCTTACAGCACTTCTGAGAGCAACATCAAAATCAGGGAATTCTTCAGAGCCAAGCTTTGATGCAGAATATACAGAAGCACCTGCCTCATTTACAATAATATAGAGTACTTCCCTGTCAAGCTTTTTAATTAAGTTTACAACAAACATTTCCGTTTCTCTTGATGCTGTTCCGTTGCCTATTGCAACAATGTCCACATTATGCTTTTCAATCATATTTTTTACAATTTTTTCAGCCTGCTCCACTTTGTTGTGGGGAGGAACGGGATAAATAACCCCTGTATCAAGAACCTTTCCCGT
The DNA here is from genome assembly GCA_964526435.1 of uncultured Lachnospiraceae bacterium. Taxonomy (GTDB): domain Bacteria; phylum Bacillota; class Clostridia; order Lachnospirales; family CAG-274; genus Gallispira. The sequence goes on from CAZGIC010000116.1 coordinate 1,141, forward strand.
ACCGTCAACAACAGCCACCTTACAGCCCGTTCTGTATCCCGGGTCAAGGGCAAGAACAACCTTATCCTTAATAGGTGGCTGCAAAAGAAGCTGCTTTAAGTTTTCGCCAAAAACCTTTATTGCACTTTCCTCAGCCTTTTCTGTAATCTCATTTCTTATTTCTCTTTCAACAGCAGGAGCGATCAGTCTTTTGTAACTATCCTCAATAGCTTCCTTTAAAACATTTTCCGTATATTTGTTATCCCTTATTATTTTATTCTCTACAGCCTTTAATATGTTCTCTACAGGAGCTTCAAGCTTAACATTTAAAATCTTTTCCTTCTCACCTCTGTTTATTGCAAGAACCCTGTGTCCCGGCATCTTCTTTACAGGTTCACTGTAATCATAATACATTTCATATACACTTTCAGCCTCTTCATCGGAAGCCTTTGTCACAATAAGCCCCTCATTAAGTGTAAGCCTTCTTATTAATGCTCTGTAATCTGCATCATCAGAAACCATTTCAGCAATAATATCCTTGGCACCTTCAATTGCATCTTCAATTGTATTGACTTCCTTTTCGGCGTCAATATATTTTTCAGCAATTTTTTCAACAGGCTCCTTTGTAATCTGCATCATTATTTCATTTGCAAAAGGCTCAAGCCCCTTTTCCTTTGCAATAGTAGCCCTTGTTCTTCTCTTTGGTCTGAAAGGTCTGTATATATCATCAATTTCAGTTACAGTTACAGCCTTGTCAAGAGCAGCATTTATTTCATCAGTCAGTTTTTCCTGTTCGGCAATTAAATTTCTGACCTGCTCTCTTTTTTCATCAAGATTTCTCAGGTAATTAAGTCTGTCATTTAACTCCCTTAATATTACATCGTCAAGAGAGCCTGTCATTTCCTTTCTGTATCTTGCTATAAAGGGAATAGTATTCCCCTCATCAATTAATTTAACTGTATTTTCCACCTGACCTGTTTTAATTTTAAATTCATCTGCCAGTGTTTTAATAATATCCATTTTCTTTCTCCTTAATCAAAGTTCTATGTAATAAGGGCATATATCCTCATAGTGTCCGTCTTTCATTCTGAATCCTTTTGGTATAACTCCAAGCTGTTTAAAACCAATTTTTTCATAAAGTCTTCTTGCATAAGTATTTGTTTTAACAACTGCATTAAACTGCAAAATACTAAACCCCATTTTCTTCCCCATTTCAAGGGAATTTCTCACAAGCTTTTCGCCTATATGGTTTCCTCTCCTGCTCCTGTCAACGGCATAGCTTGTATTGCATATGTGCCCGCACCTGCCCACATTGTTAGGATGCAGAATATACATCCCAAGTATTTCACCTTTTTCATTTTCCGCAACACCACAGTAAGACTGACTGTCAAAGAATACCTTTCCTGTTTCACTGTCAAGATATTCTTCCTGAGGGAAGGCAATGCCTTCTTCAATAACTTCATTCCATATTCTTGTCATATCATCAACATCACTGTCTTTGTATTCTCTCACAATAACTTCCATATTATTATCACCACTATTTTATATCCACAAGACTTGGTGTCACAACTCCATCTTCTATTTTAATTATACCGTAGCTGAATGTGCTTCCCCCTCTCGGAGAACTTGGACTTCCTGGATTCATTATTACCATACCATTATAATATTCTATATCAGGTATATGAGTATGACCGTACAGACACACATCAGCCCCTGCTTCGGCACCCCTATAGCAAAGCCTGTCTGTATTCCAGTTTACTCCATACATATCCCCATGGGTCACAAAAAACTTCTTGCCCCCTATTATAAATATTTCTTCATTAGCCACAGCAGGGCCATAGTCGCAGTTTCCCCTTACGTTGTATACCTTTAAATCACTGTATCTGCTCCTTATTGCATCTGCATCTTCAACAACATCACCGCAGTGTATAACAGCGTCGATTTTATCTCTTATATCATTTATAACCTTATAAACCCTGCTCAGATTTCTATGGGTATCACTTATAACTAAAATTCTCATTCCATTCCCTCTAAAATCTTTCTCACTTCATCAAGAGCCTTCCCTCTGTGACTGATTTTATTTTTCTCTTCCATTGAAAGCTCCGCTGTAGTCTTTTTTAGCTCCGGCAGATAAAATATAGGGTCATATCCAAAACCATTTTTGCCTTCAATTTCATATCCTATTATGCCTTCAATGGTTCCCCTTACAACCTTTGTTTCTTTATCGGGGCAGGCTACAGCCATAGCACACACAAACCTTGCCGTTCTCTTATCCTCAGGCACTCCCTCAAGCTGTTCAAGTATTTTTTTATTTTTGTAATCATAAGGTGTATCATGTCCCAGATATCTTGCAGACAGCACCCCGGGTGCTTTGTCAAGATAATCTATTTCAAGTCCCGAATCATCAGCCACAACAATTTTATTACATATTTTCATTATAGCCTCAGCCTTAATGACTGCATTTTCTTCAAAAGTAGTGCCGTTTTCATCAACATCAATATCAATGCCAACTTCCTCCATACTCTTTACTTCATATTCAGGAAGCTTAGCTCTTATTTCTTTCATTTTATCCATATTTTTAGTAGCAAATATAATAGTTTTCATTTTGACCCTCCGTTGCACATTATTTAGGTTCTACAATATTTGATGTGGTAATTACCGATTGCCTCCTTTTTAAAGGAGGGGGACCGCTTTAGCGGTGGAGGTTTTTTAGTCAGCCATAGGCTGACTGTTAGTGAAATTTGACAAAGTCAAATTTTGCGATATGAGGGGTTCAAAAACCACACCAATTAACAAAGAACCATTATTTATAAATTATACCACAATTCCTATATATTTTACAATATACCATTGACACTTTAACAAATTCGGTTCTTTAATATTTGGTGTTGTCATTACCGATAACAACTGCAAATAAAGGTTCTACAATATTGGGTGTGGTCGTTACCGTAAACTCCCATATTGCCTCCATATAGGCTCCCTTTTAAGGGAGCTGTCAGCCATAGGCTGACTGTTAGTGAAATTTGACAAAGTCAAATTTTGCGATATGAGGGTTTTATAAAACCACACCAGTTGACAAAGATCCTTTATTAAAAGAATTTCAGGGATAGGAATGACTCACATAAGTCACACCTATCCCTGATTAATGCAGGCTGTTTCCAGACAGTTCTCTTCATTGGCTTTTTATTAATTTCACTATTTTTACCACTTACATTGCACCGCAAAACAGTATAAAATATTTACCTCAAAATTCTTTTCATTATTTTATTCCAATTTATTGTCCGTGCAAAATTTTGATTAAACAAAATGCTGAAATAGCCGCCACAGTTTCGGTAATTTATCATCAGCAGATTTATTGACTGACTTCTTTGCTGAATAACCAATTGTATCTCAGTCACAATAATCTCCTCTTTATTGACTCCTGCCTATATTTTGCCAGTCATCTGCATCACACTGTCCATATTTGTTACTTCCCACAGCCACAACTGTTCCGTCACTTTTCAACCCTGCTGTATAATTATATCCTGCTGATACTGCAACAATATCTGTCCAACTATCCACATCACATTGTCCAAAGTCGTTTTTACCCGTTGCCACAACTGTTCCGTCACTTTTTAATCCTACCGTATGATATCGTCCCGCTGATACTGCTGCAATATCTGTCCACCTACCTACATCACATTGCCCATCGTCGTTATCTCCCACAGCCACAACTGTTCCGTCACTTTTCAGTCCTACTGTATGAGTAGCTCCTGCTGATACTGCTGCAATATCTGTCCACTCATCTACATCGCATCGTCCCCCGACATTACTTCCCACAGCCACTACTGTTCCGTCACTTTTCAGTCCTGCTGTATGATAATTTCCTGCTGATATTGCCACAATATCCGTCCACTCATCCACATCGCATAGTCCCCCGATATTACTTCCCACAGACACTACTGTTCCGTCACTTTTCAGTCCTGCTGTATGATACATTCCTGCTGATACTGCTTCAATATCCGTCCACTCATCCACATCGCATCGTCCCCCGACATTACTTCCCACAGCCACTACTGTTCCGTCACTTTTCAATCCTGCTGTATAATTATCTCCTGCTGTTACTGCCACAATATCTGTCCAGCTATCTACATCACATTGTCCAATACTGTTATCTCCCACAGCCACAACAGTCCCGTCATTTTTCAATCCTGCTGTATGATAGCTGCCACAGGATATATAATTACTCATTATTTTACCACTTAAAATATAATCGCTCATTATATCACTCATTATATTATATTTATATACCTTATATCCATAATTCCCTGCAAAAGCAACACATATCACAACAACACAGGACATAAATATTACCGCTAATTTTTTTCTTATTTTTTTATTTCTTTCCTGTCTTTCTTTTTTCAATCTGGCTTCTTCTTCAGCCTTTTCTTGTCTTTCCTTTTCAAGTCTTGCTTCTTCCTCAATCTTTTTCTGCCTTTCGGCCTCCAGCCTCTGCTTTTCAGCCTCCAGCCTCTGCCTTTCAGCCTCTTCATACTTTTCTTTTTCTTCTTCAAGGAAAGCCCTGTCACTTATTTTTTTTAACACTTCTCTGCTTGCACCGCAGTTAAAACAAGTTTCATTTTCATTGTTATTAGGCTGTCCGCATACACACTGCCAGTACTCCTCATATTCAGTAAAGGCATATGTATAATTAAGTTTTTCTTTATCACATTCTCTTTTGTACTGGTCATATAATTCCCCAAAATGCTCAAAACTGTTTGCAGGCTTTGGCATTTCTTCAAGATATGCATCATTTTCATTTTTCCATACACTGTCATCTGTAAATGCAATTTTTGTAATTTTTACAGCTATATTTCCTATAACATTGGTATCTGCACTTATTGCCCTCTTTCCCCCGAAAACATCTCCTTTAACTGCATTTAACCCTACATAAGCATTTTCCTTTAATGTAGTTAAATAGTCTTTTGTATCGTCATAACAGTCAATATCCAGAAATACAGATTTAATAACCTTGTTACCTGTATTCCTCAGCTGTATCTGTATAATATTTTTACCTGTATCATTATTTAAAAGAATATTGTAATTTTCAACCTGAACAGGACAACTCCCATTTCTCAGTATTCCTTCAAATTTCTTTATTATAGTATATTTTCCCATATATTCTCCTTTCTAAAACAACAAATGATATTTGTTGTTTTGGAAGCAGTTGTTGTTAACCACTGCCGATAAAGTAAACCTTAAGTTTTACCTCCTTACAATTCTATCATCAGATT
>CAZGIC010000117.1:0-6248 GCA_964526435.1 uncultured Lachnospiraceae bacterium
GTCCACAAGAAGAAAAGACTTATTCCATAAAGGTTTAAGTCTTTTCTTCTTTCATAATATAATTAATTAAGCAAAAAAATCGGTTCTTTGTCAAATTGTGTGGTTACATTTTAATTGACATTAAGAGTTAAACTTGAGTGCATATTCGTTAATTAGAGTATGCACTTTTTTATCTATATAATAAATTAAGGTTACACATAATTAAGATTAGCTTTCTGAAGTTGTAAAAGCTTCTATAACTAAATGCTATATACATGCTAATTTTAAATATTCCATTATATGATTAGCAATAATCTCTTAAATGTTCAATCAAAAATCACATTGGTATAATCCAATATTGATCCATGTTGCTTACCTAAAATTTTAAACAACAACAAAACTTTGAACAATTCTTAATGCCCCATTTCTAAAACCATTTCTGCAATAAGCAACAGAATTAAATCTTTGTCACAGTATTCAAAGAACTATCTTACATTACTGCCTATAGCAAAATCACTAATTTCTGCCTCTTTTAAATATTTTAACATCTTTGTACTCACTTTGATAATTTTAACCGTACTGAACTCAGCTATAAACTCATCATAATTTAAAATTTTCTTTAATATTTTCAAATCATTTATGTCATATAATTTCATAATACTGTTCCTTTTAGTCTATTAAGCAACTTTCAGTAAAAAAGCTCATCCTTCACATGAATTTCCAAACTTCACCATATCAATAACCTTACTATCGGCAGGGCAAAATTCAAACTTTGCAACATCCTCCCTGCCAATCCACTTGATGTCATTATGCTCCTTTTTTATGATTTCCCCTTCTGCAATCACACAATTAAAAAAATGAATATGTACTTTCAGCTTCGGATACTCATAAACAATATCTGTCATTTTATCAACAACATTAATATTTATATTAAGCTCCTCTCTGCATTCCCTCTTTATACATTCCTCATAGCTTTCACCCTTTTCAAGTTTTCCACCTGGAAACTCCCACATTAATTCACACAGTTTTCCCTCTGGTCTCTGGCATATAAGTATCTTATCATTTTTATGAATAATTGCTGCTGTTACTTCTGTCATCCTATCACCATCTTATTTGTTTTATTTATGAATCTTGCAGGTATCGGCTTATCAAGCTTCCACACAACATTCATTGGCTTTGATCCCTCTGAATTTACAAAACTACACTTTCCAAGAAAAGTAAAATTTTCTGTTACGCCATATTTATCTTTATTGAATTCCCTTACAAAAAGTAAAACATAACCATTTCTGTTTTTATTCATATATCGCCTTCCCGTTGTACTTTCAGGAGTTGTTGTGCTCTGAGACTGCCAGTGGAAAAGACTTTCATTTATTGAATAATCATTATACATTGTTGTAGGAGAATAATCCTTCTCAGCCTTATTTAATGTAACTAACAAAACATCTGTATCCTTTTCTTTAATATACGCTACCCCCTGACGCATAGAAGATATATTCATATAATCAAGAGCAAGCAATATCTGATTCTTATTATATGACGAATATACTTCTAAAGGAGTTTCATAGTTTACTTCAAGCTTTTCTGAAATAAAGTCAATGTTATTCTTTGCTATATTAAGCACCTCAATAAACTCAGCATACATAACTTTACTATTCTTAATTATTTTAAAACCATCTATTATACTTTCAAATCCGCAAGTTTCATAACTTTTAAGCCATATAGTCTCCTGCATCATTCTAAGCATTCTCATTTCATTTTCATTAAGCTCCATATCAATATTTTCCATAAAATCGAGCATAAAATTTATCCAATTAATTGAATCAATTTTACAAACTCTTTTTAAAGCTTTAGTCATGACTTCTTCAGTGTCTTCCTTAAAATCCTCTTTCCTTCCAGCCATAACACACAGTCTTGCAAAGCTCAGATCATTTTTATAAATATCACTTAATGTAATATTGTAATAGCTTAAGAAATTCCTTAAATTCAATTCAAGTCCCGTATCTTCTTCAAATACTGAAATTTTATTTATAATAGACCTTTTATTAAACACACTGTTACTGATATTTTCCAATATATATTCAGAAGCTTTCTTTTCAAGCTTTATATAACATCCGCTAGGCAAATTGCTAAAGCCTGTTTCAATTTCTTCTTTTATTGACTTTCTACTGTCTGAAATAATTGCCTTAAACTTTTCATCAAATCTGTATTTTTTATTAGACTGACCTATAAAATCAAGAACTGTAAGGCATTCCTTACTTTCATGCAATCTTAAACCTCGCCCAAGCTGCTGTAAAAATACAGTTACACTTTCAGTAGGTCTAAGAAAAAGTACAGTATTTATTTCCTTAATATCAACACCTTCATTATATAAATCCACAACAAATATAAACTTGATATTTCCACTTACAAGCTCAGACTTTGCATTATTCCTTACTTCTCCCGATGAATCAGATGTAAGATACATGGACTTTATATTGGCAGCATTAAAGCAGTCAGACATATATTTTGCATGTTCCTTTGAAACACAAAATCCAATACCCTTTACTTTGTTAATATCTGAAACAATTTCCAAAACCTTATTTATTATCATTCTGACACGAGCATCATTTCCTGTATACACATTTGAAAGTGCAGCTTTATCATAACCACCTCTGCTCCATTTAAGATTGCTCAAGTCAACGCTATCAGATATGCCAAAATACTGGAAAGGACAAAGCAGCTTTCTATTTATTGCCTCAGGCAATCTTATTTCAGCTGCAATCCTGTTGTTGAAATATTCTAAAACATTCTCATTATCCATTCTTTCAGGCGTAGCAGTTAAGCCTAATAAGATTTTAGGCTTAAAATATGTTAATAGTCTTCTGTATGTATTTGCAGTTGCATGATGGAATTCATCTACGATAATAAAATCATAATAATCCGGCTCAATAATATCGTAAAGTTTTTTTGAGCCAAAGCTCTGTATTGACAAGAACAAATTGTCAAAGCTTCTAGCTTCATTATTACCTACCAAAAGCTCACCAAAGTTATTGTCATTTAACACCCCTCTGAAGCATTCCAAACTTTGCTTAAGAATTTCCTCTCTGTGGGCTACAAAAAGCAGTCTGCACTTATCAGGATTTTCCCCTCTGTACCTCTTATAATCAAAGGCTGAAATCACTGTTCTACCTGTACCTGTAGCTGCAACTACAAGATTTTTATAATTTCCCTTCCCCTTTCTTTCTGCTTCAAGCTTGTCCAGTATTTCCTGCTGATAAGAATATGGAGCCAAATCAAAATGAAATCCTGAAAATACATCATCAAAACTTTTATTTTCAGCAGATATTGCTTTTTTAAATCGTTTTACATCAACTTCATTACCATCATAAATTTCAAAGTCCCTGCTGTTCCAATAGCTTTCAAAAGTTGCAGCGATTTTGTCAATTGTCTCCTTCTGATCCATGGCAGTGATTTTCAAATTCCATTCAAGACCACTTGAAATTGCTGCATTTGACAAATTAGATGAACCTACATAAGCCGTTGTATAACCGGTATTTCTGTAAAACACATAGGCCTTTGCATGTAATCTTGTAATATTTGTATCATATGAAACTTTTATTTCAGTATTACTCAACTTTGCAAGGGCATTAATTGCTTTTATTTCTGTAGCACCCATATATGTTGTTGTAATAACCTTAAGTTTTCCGCCTCTAGCAGTAAATTTTTCAAGATTTTCAATTAAAAATCTGAGACCACTCCACTTAATAAATGAAACCAAAAAATAAATACAATCAGCACTTTCAATTTCTTTATTAAGTTCTGACATCATACTGGGTTCATGCCTTGAACCTGTAAATAATGAGCTTCTCACCAATGAAGTTTCGGGTCTTGTAACCTTTATTTTGCCATCTAAAGCACTTACATTATTTTTCTTTTCATCCACAGCTAAAAGCTGTTTTGGCGGTGCTGTAACAGTATTTCCGTATTCACCAATTGAACAAAGTATTTTGTTTGCTAATTCTAATTGAGTATCAATACTCTCTGTCTTTGCCTCACTTAAAGCCTGTTTAACAACACCACTTATATATTGTGATAATATTTCTGGCGCTTCCTCATTGTCAATTTTCTCTATATCTGACAATAATTCAGATTCTCTATCTTTTAACTCTCTCTCCATGTTTTCATTTATAACTTTTTCATATACACCTTTTTGAAGCAATATTATCACCTTCCCAAACAAATTTAATTCAATATAGGATTATTCTTGTAGCACGGAGTTGAATATCTTTTTAATTATCATCTAGCCTACATCATCTCAACTAAATCTTCTACTAATCTGTTGCAGAAATCAATACAATAAAATCGCCCTTGTTTTTATAATTTACATCCAAATATAGTACTAATTAAATCACAAGTCTATTATACATCAAAAACACTTGTTCTCAAGCATAATATTCATCTACAAAAAGCACACATTTAAGACATCAAAAAAACAAATCTCAAAGTAATTAAATTCAATTTTTTTCAGGAAACAAGCTCTTTGTCAGTATTCCACTAAATCTACATCATTCCAAGGCAACTGACTAAAAATCTAAATAAAATTATCTGTCAAATCTTCTTTCTTTGCCCAAAATTCTTTTTTTAGCCAACGTTCATTCCTGCTCTTAAATATTATAACAGAATCTATTTCTTTTCGAATATACTGGTTCAATTCTTTGTTTAACTTCATTATCTGTCCCTCTGATAACTCACCTTCAAATACAGAATTCTGTATATGTATCAAATACTTTTTGCATATTTTAAACACCTTTGGCAAAACCTTTTGCCCCTCTTCGTCACCTGATATATCATATACTAATATTACATACATGCTTATCTACCACCATATCTTAAAAGGTTCATACTCTTTTTCTCCCAACAAATGCTTAATTAATTTATAACACTCTAACCGCATTAAATATTGATAAGAAACCTCCTTATTCAATTCTCTATGCTTTATTGTCGTTTTTAACCTTTGATCTAATTCTTTTGTTATTAATTGAGATGCTTCTTTTGTCAAATGCACATAATTCAATTCCTTTGTAAAGCTTTTTTCAGTTATTTGTCTTTTATTCAATAATGAAAAAATCAATCTGTCGCCTATTATTGGTTTAAATAGCTCTGCTATATCAAGACTTAATGAAAATCTTCTCACACCCGGCTCATGCAAATAACTTATTGTAGGATTTAATTGGGTTTTATATATTTCTGATAATACTCTTGTATATATCATTGTGTTAACATAAGAAATCAATGTATTAATAAAATTATCTGGTGGATTTTTTACTCTCTTTTCAAAGTCTATAGCAATATTAATAATCGTATTCCAAGCATCGTAATATCTCCTTCTTATGCTACCCTCATAACCCATTAGTTCTTCTATACTTTGAGATAAATATATCCTTCTTCTTATAGCATCAATATCATTTAACACATTGCTTAAGTCCTTGCCTCTTGTATTATAGTATCTAATATTTCTGTATATGTTATCCGCTGCACCATCCACAAACTTTTGTGCTATTTTTAACCTTTTTTCATAATTTGTATAGTTTTCCACTTGTTTAACCAGCAATTCTCCTGACAGCAATGTTTCCTTTGGATAAAAACTGCCTATGTAATAATCATAATAATTATAATAATGAACAACTATTCCATTCTGAGATAATATGTTTAACAAACTTGTATTAAACTCCATCTGTGTCATAATATAAATATCTGATACAGATTCTATTGGTATATCCCTTTTATCTCCATTTTCATTTATAAATCTCAATGTATTATCTTTTCTTACTAATGTTCCCGGATTATAAATATATAGACTTCTCTTCACATTTTCACCCCATTATATGTAACACAAATCAAAATAAGCACAACCCTTGCATATATTTCTTTTTTCTATTTTGGGTGGTATATTTTTATTAACTATAGCAGATATTTCTTTTAAAATTTTCTTTATATTTTCTCTGTCACCATCATTTAATTCAACAAATTCACTCTTCTTTATAAGCGGGTAATCAATTTGTGCCTTAACATAAACCCCTTTACCCTCTAAATAATATAAATAGTATTTTACCTGAAGCACAGATGCTTCCTCAATTTTCTTACTCTTTTTTACCTCATGCAATATACCACTTTCTCTTATAAAGTCAATATTTATAATATTATCAATATTTATATGTTTATCATCCCTTAAATAGCTAGTTTCATCGATTAATTTTCCTATACTGACATTTTCATTATTCTGTTCCATA
>CAZGIC010000118.1:0-1406 GCA_964526435.1 uncultured Lachnospiraceae bacterium
GACTGCAGATTCATTACCATTTTATCATTAAATTTATCTACGTCGTTGTATAATACACAAAACTTTGATAATTTTCTATCTACGATTATATATTCATAAGTACCTTCATAGGGTTCCAATACCTCGTAGATTTCATCTACAATATCATAAAAATGATCATAAGCTTTCTCTTTATAATTATGAAGCTCAAAGTTAATAACATCATAATGAACTTTTCCGGTCAATATAACTTTAACTCTTTCCAATGCTTTTTCGATAGACTCTTGTTTAGTATCGATTTCATCTAATTCATTTTCTAATATATTTAAGTATTTAACCGCTGCGGCTACTATGTAGTATTTATTAGAACCAATTTCCTTAAGGAAGTGTTCTATATAATACTTTATCTTGTTATACTTATAACATACTACCATACTATAAATATAATTTATCTCTACGATATATTCCTCTACAGGCTGCTTATTAAAAGCAGCCTCAATAATTGACTCGAATGCTTTGCACAACATTTCGTGTGCGTTGATTTCTTTAAATTTATTTTCACTCATAATAATAAAACCTCCTTAGAGATAGCCTTCTCTTAAAAAATACTCTTTCAAATTAAATTCGCGATACATTATCATTTATAATAGCCTTCTGATTTTCTATACTTGTGTTGTCTCTGTCCATTTCTTCATCAACAGATATTCTGCAATAACCTGCTATATTAAGTCCCATTATTTCACCTCCCTGCTGAAAACATTGTAATAGAATTAAAAACACTTTTCAAGATGTATTTCATGGTTAAACGAATATTGTTCTTTTGCAATTAATTTGACAAAAAATAATGGTGGTATTGCTATATAAAACAATACCACCGCTGACTGTGCCATTATACTTTATCATCATATCAGGCAGCATAAGTCAGGACTCTTGCCATCAGACAGTTTTATTATCTTTGCTGTCTTTGTACAGTTTATACTTATTGTCCTTCAACAGTGCCTCAGTCAACCCGATGAGGTCTTCTTCGTCACCTGACTCGAACACTGCAACTTTATATTTCTTTGCCTTGTATTCCGAATATAAAGGCTTTAAGCTTTCCCTTAAATCATTGTCCTTAGCTTCAGTTCTGGTGAGCCATATGCTCACCAGTTTCATTTTGTCATCAACTTGCAACTGCATATAGCACACCTCCTTATTAGTTATATTTTCCTTCTTCGGTAAAAATATACTGATATAAATATTTAATTATTGATTTTCTGTTTCATATATATATGATATGTAATTATATTTTTTAATTATTTCAATTTTCTGCTATATTTAATACCTTCTCTTTTTCTGAAATTTAGATCTTAATATTCTTACCCTCCCCGCTTATAAATTTTCGTCTTTTCCTCTGATGACAGTATTATTTTCTTGTAATTTCTTAC
>CAZGIC010000118.1:1506-6162 GCA_964526435.1 uncultured Lachnospiraceae bacterium
TATAAATTTTCGTCTTTTCCTCTGATGACAGTATTATTTTCTTGTAATTTCTTACCTCCTTCTACGTTGGTAACATTATCTTCTTGATTATATTCAACAAATATATAATCCCCTGTTTCTTTAAAAATAAATGGCATCCTCAATCTTATAAGCTTATTATTTGCCCTTTTAACAGTATTAGCATCCTTTCTATCACTACGATCAGAGCTATCTTTTCCAAAACGTTCTAAATAAAATTCCATAAAGTCATTAATAAACTTATCTTTATTAAATGAATAATTGTTGAGATTTGCATAATATTCTAATAATTTATACATTTTAATTTCATTTTGGGTATATCCCAAATATTTTATATTAATATCATTATCATTATCATACCATTTTAGTATCTTACTTATGCAATCAGCTTGATTTTTTGAATTTATCAATTCATATAAAACCTTTTCCTTATATTTAAGTCTTACATAAGCTAAATTGTTGTATGACCATTTATCATCAATTTTTCTGACAATATTTAGATAATGATATTGCTCACTACAACTATCATAAACATTATAAACATATTGAGCTGGATTTTCTTTTATTTTTTCGTATTCATTAAGATCATTTTTAACTAAAGTTAGTTTTTTGTTCAGATATTCTTTGTCCAGCGATATAATATGTACATTAAAAACATCTCCTTTTTTAAATCGTTTTCTGCCAATTGCCTGAGTACTACCAACCTTATCTAAATCAAGTATATAGATACTATCCAAATCTTTATCCTCAATATTAACACCGTTGTCAAGGACCCAAGTCGTTATTAAAATCTTACAGTCAAATTTGGATTCGTTTACGATTTGACTGAATACACCTCCGTCTTTTGTATCTGCATCAATATATTCTGCTATTTGACTTTTATCAGACATAAACTCTTTGTTTATCATATTTTTAAGTTTCTCTCCATTCTTTTTTGAATCCACAAAAACTATGCTTTTGTGTTCATTTTTTGTACACTCTTCCTTTACCTCATTTAGCAAATTTTCTCCTGTATTGCTATCTAATAAAAAATAACGTATCTGTTTATCTATACCTTTGTATTTTAGGTAATAAACAGACTTGAATTCATAGCAAAAATTACGATTCCAAGAAGGGGCATCATAACAATTTCCACAATACTTACGGTAACTACAATTCCTTATAGCCTTATCTTTCTCATAATAATTTATAGCTAAAGCAGCTTCATCAAATGTAGCATTCATATATACTCTCAACGCCATAGGAAAGCTGTTTATTATTTTTTTAACTGAATATCAGTATATTTGTTATATAAACTGTCAGATACAAAGTAATGTGCTTCGTCACATACAACAACACCTATTTCATCTATGTTTATATCTTTTATATTTCTAAACAGACTCTGATAGCTCATAATTATAATATTAGAAATCCTGTCTTCGCTTAATTTTAATATGTTATATTATCTGCAGATGTAGTAGCCCCTTTTATAGCCTTATATATATCTGTACCAGTTCCATATCTTTCTATTACATCCTTTTTTACTTGAGCTTTCAAACTTTCTCTATTTGCAAGATATAATAGTTTTTTGCCTCTTTTCTTTGCCGTTTCTACTAAATACTCAAATACAAAATATGTTTTACCTGAATTAGTTGGGGAATCAACAATAAAAGCAGGCATCCTATTTTCACGGTTTAAATAAATTTGTTCCTCTTTGGACTTAATAATATTATCCATTACTTCTTTGATATTTGTGTCCATGATATAGGCATTTCCTCCCTCATCCTTAAGATTTATAATCTCACCACCAATTTTTTCGCACACATCTTCATAGTTGTGCTCCCAAAATTTACATATAGGAGGCCGAACTCTTATATTGATTTCTTGCTCTTTCTCTTTCCTCATTATCTCTTCATCGGATTCAGGGACAATTTTTACATTATCAATTATATTTGTGTTGAAAAATTTTGCCATTTTTATAGCTCCTTTCATAATTTATTAATGTGTGTATAGGTTTATATTTCCTCTACACCAACTTTTTTGTTTGATAAAACCATAGTACTATGTTTTATCATACAGCTACATCTAAGTAAATTATATAAAATTTTTAATTTTTTTTATACCCTAAAAAGATTTCAAAAATGTGCGCTAGTAATTTTAAAATCATGTTTCAAATAATATATGTAATTCATTAAAAATTTTCTAGCCTTTATTATATCCATTTTATTGAATAAAGTATAATTTCTATTTATTAACATATGCATAATTTCAATCGGGTAGGAGGTATATAATTATTTTATCTATTCACCCATTAGAAACGTGCGCCGCCAGGCGCACTACAAAAATACCACCCGTAGTCTTGTTTAGGTGGTATCTATGAGTAAGATTGACAGTTCTTTGTTAAATTTTATAATGTTCACTTTGCACACCATTGCAGCCTTATACTTAAGAGAAACTTTTGAAAGACTTATAGTATAAAATAAAAAGTGTATTTAGAAGCGTGTAAAAATAATATTTATTCACAGAAGCCGTATATTACCAACTGTATTACCAACGGGACAGACTGTGCAAAACCCTCCTTTTTATCACGTTTTTGGACGATTTTATGGGTTCAAGTCCCATCAACCGCATTAAAAAACACTGATAAAAAAGAGGTTTTCGTTGCCTCTGTCCTTTTTGGCATCAATTTGGCATCAGGCTTTTTGATGTTATTTTTTTGCTTTGATTAGAATTGCCTCAATCTTTTAACCTATCTCCAACTATTTAATCAATAATTACAATTTAATATGACTCTTTGTCAATAGTTGGGGTTATACCTATATAATAAAATTAACCATTACCTGCAGATTAAATTTCTGCAGGTAATTTTTTATGAAAATATATGTAAAATGCGATTTCTAAATCTTTTAGGTTCTATAATAAATGTTGGGGTGCAAACTCCAACATTTATTATAGAACCACATAAAAAGGCGTGTAAAATCCAAATATAGACTTTACACACTTTTAATTTTAATAATAATATTTAATTTTAATTTATGCAACTTGTTTATTATAATCTACAATAGTTATTTCACTTAAAGCATTCTTAACTTGATTGACTAAATTTTCTATATTTCTTGTAACATTTGTGCTAAAATACTGCTCGCCACATTGTTGACATTCTTCACAAGGTACATTTTTAATTATAATAATACTATCATTAATATTAACTGTATATGTTGTAATTGAAGGTTTTAAATCACCCTTACAAAACACACACATATTAACACCTCCTTGTTTTTTAATCTTCATTAAAACAAGATTTTTTATTATGTCAATTTCTAAATTCATTTTATCACCTGCTAAAGATATTATATAACATATTACATGTAATATCAAGCGTTTAAGGTGTAAAGTCTATATTAAATTTTCAAAGTTCAGCATAATGTAAACTACATTAGAAACCTGCATTTACTTTAATGTTATTAAGTTTTCAACATAAATATTTAACATAATAAAACATCATAATAGTGCCCTTTTGACAATTTATTTTTTAGTTCTGCACACTTGACAAAATCAAGTCAAGTGTGTTATATTATAACCATAGGGAGGATATAGGAAGAGCTAGCTCCTGTATCCGTGTACAATGCTTACAAGCTATCAATAATACTTTCTAGTTCTGTATCTGATACGGCAGCAAAACAGATGCGACCATTTTTACAAGCGTACTAGCAAGAGCTAGAAAGTACTATTGAATAGTTTTTGTATTCATAGCACATGGGTTATTCATCTCCCTTCTGGTTATATTGATACCCAACGAGTACCGATTCCCCTGTGCGTTCATATTCCAACTGCACAGGGGATTTTTTAATTGTACAAAATAACGCACCTTGCAAAGGTTTATTTGATTCTCAATGCATTATAGTATGTAGTTTTTTCATAATATTTTAAGTCATCCCCCAAAACTTCTACTAAGCTTTTTTTATCAAGTGCAACTCTGCTTTGTGATTTATAAGTAATTTTTGCACTTGCTGTAATTTCAGTTTCAAGCTTATTTTCTTTCATGTAGTCCATGATTTCATTTTCTAACTCTTCTTTCATTGTTTTTAAATTTCTTAAGTTTTGTACCCTTATTTCAAGTTCTGATTTTGCTATACACATAATAGTTACCTCCTTATTTGACTTTTTAAATTTATTATGTTATTATTTTGTTGAGATGTTTTACAAGCCTTAAAAGATAAAGGTTATAGCACTTATAAATTAAGGCAATTAAAATTAATTGAAGAGTTTCAAATTCAAAAAATTAGAATTGGAGATATAGCAAGTAAAGAAGTATTAAACACTTTATGTACTCTCCTTCAATGTCAACCGGGCAACTTATTAGAATATGTGCCTGACGATACAGAAAATAATATCTTATATGAGTAGGTGAAAATATGCCAGCAACACAACAAGAACGTACAAAAAAATATTTAAAAAACTTCAAAGATAAAAGGCTTCGGATTGATAATAATTATTATGAACAATATGAGGCTATGATTAAAAGTAAAGGCTATACAAGTATGAATGATTATGTTAATGCTGTACTACAATTAGACTATAACAATATCATAAGAATACCCGACAAAAAGGAAATAAAAAAATTGAAAGAAATACAGCAGGAATAATATAAACGCATAA
>CAZGIC010000119.1:0-6005 GCA_964526435.1 uncultured Lachnospiraceae bacterium
TTTTCTTTTAATTATAATGTTAAGCTGAATTTTTTCAGCCAGTAATTTACTTGTATTATATATGCCAGAAGCTGAGGTGCAGCCATAAGCTGACCAAACCATGGTTTGCCGTAATCAGAAGCTGAATTTAAAATATTATTTATTTCCTCAATGTTAAGTATAGGGTAGATAGGAGAATTTTTATCAGCAATTATAGTTCTGACTCTTTTTTTGAGAATTTTTTCATAGTTTGGATTGTAGGTCTTTGGATAGGGGGATTTTTTCCTGCAGGTTATTTCGGGAGGAAGAAGATCTTTTACACTATCCCTTAAAAGTCCCTTTGTTACACCATTGGGGCATTTATATTCCCAGGGTACGTTCCACATATATTCTATTATTCTGTGATCTGCATAGGGTACTCTTGCTTCAAGCCCTGAATACATGGAAGCTCTGTCCATTCTGTCAAGGAGAGTTGTCATAAACCATTTTATATTTAAAAATGATATTTCACGCTGTCTTTTCTTTATGCCTGTTTCACCTTCAAGTATGGGAACCTGTGAAATGGAATTTCTGTACTGCTTATCTATATATCCCTTTAAATCCAGTTCAGTAACAGCGTCAGTATTCAAAATTGAATTTCTTACATTATAGTTGACTGACCATGGAAAGGTATCTGCATTTATGAAATCTTCTCTGTGAAACCATGGGTAGCCGCCAAATATTTCATCGGCACATTCTCCTGTAAGGGCAACCTTGTTATGCTCCTTGACAAGTTTGCAGAAATAGAGCATAGAGGCATCTACATCTGCCATTCCGGGCAGATCCTTTGCGTTTACGGAAAGATATAAGTAGTCTGCAAGGTCTTCTTCATTACATTCAAGGTAGGTATGGTTTACTGTGAAATTATCAAGCATTATATCTACATAGGGTCTGTCCTGTTCGGGCTGGAAAGAGTTTGACTTGAAGTATTTGTTGTTGTCCTTAAAGTCAAATGAAAAGGTGTTGAATATTTTGCCTTCCCTTGCAAGATAATTTGCCGCTATTGCTGTAACAACGCAGGAATCAAGTCCGCCTGATAAAAAACTGCATACGGGCACATCTGATACCATCTGATATTCAACGGCTGATGTTACAAGATACCTTATGTCTGATACTGCTTCTTCATAGGTCTTTGTATATTCCTTTGATTCAAGGCTCCAGTAGGGATATTCCTTAAAACCGTTTATGTCATATACACCGTAATGACCGTACTTTATTTCAAGTATTCCCTTAAATACTCCGTTTCCCTCTGTTCTTGCAGGACCTATGCCGAAAATTTCCCTTAATGAGTTGTTGTCAATTTCGGGAGATACCTTTGGGTGTTCAAAAAGTGCCTTGATTTCTGAGGCAAATATTATTGTATTTCTTTTAAGGGAATAAAACAACGGCTTTATGCCGCAGCGGTCACGGAAAAGAAAAAGCTTCTTTTCCCTTGCGTCCCATATGGCATAGGCAAAAATGCCGTTAAGCATTTTAACAGAATCTGTACCGTATTCAATATATGCATAGAGAATTACTTCTGTATCCGTAGTAGTTTCAAAATGATAGCCTTTTGATATTAAATCATTTTTTAGAGGCTCCATATTGTATATTTCTCCATTGTATACAATTGTATATTCATTGCCCCGGTGTATTCTTGTCATGGGCTGATTGCCATTATATAAATCTCTTATTGTAAGCCTTGTCTGGCTCATTCCTATATGATCTCTTAAATATTCTCCTGTATCGTCCTTGCCTCTGTGGGCAATTGATTTTCTCATTTTTACAAGTATATTGTTCCAGTATGTGGAATTTGATGTGTAATTCATATCAAAGGAGCAAAAGCCTGATATACCGCACATATGTTACCTCCAAATTTATGCTGATATTATTTTATTCGTAAATTTAATAAAAAATACTTGACAATACAATTTTTTAGATTTATACTTACTATTAAGTTGATTTAAAAAACTGTGATGGCGAAAAGTAGTTATAGCGGTTTTAAAAGAGATAGGCTGCCGCTGGCTGAAAGCAGCCTTTAAATAAAGCTATGATGAAGTTCACGCCGGAGTTCATTTTCTGAAATTTCAATGAAAGATTAAGAAAATGCGGTTGAGGTCGTTACTCTTCGTAAAGTGTCCGATTTTATCGGGAAGCTGGGTGGTACCACGGTATATTATCGTCCCTTTGTGTATGCAAAGGGGCTTTTTTTATGAGAAAAAATGCGGATGATCAATGACCGCCACTGTAAAATGTAACATTCAGCCTATAATGTGGTCAAGTTAATGACATTGCTTACAGACTTAAAAGGTTTAAAATGCTATACTAAAACAAGCAAAAAGGAAGGAGAAATAAAATGAAAGAAAAGTTAAGTCAGATAAAAGAAGCGTCAATTACAAAGCTTAATGAAGCTAAGGACTTAAAGACTTTAGATGATCTAAGAGTTGAAATACTTGGTAAAAAGGGTGAGCTTACTCAGATACTTAAGGGAATGGGTGCTTTAAGTAAAGAGGAAAGACCTGTAATTGGTCAGCTTGCAAATGAAGTGAGAAGTGCAATTGAAACTAAGCTTGAAGAGAAAAAGACTGAGCTTGCAGCAAAGGCACAGGAAGAAAAACTTAAAGCTGAAACAATTGATGTAACTATGCCCGGAAAGGTAACTGAGCTTGGACACAAGCATCCTATGACCCAGGTTATAGATGAGGTAAAGAATATATTTATAGGTATGGGATATGAAATTGCAGAAGGTCCTGAAGTTGAAACAGCGTATTACAACTTTGAGGCTCTTAACATACCTAAAGATCATCCGGCAAGAGATGAGCAGGATACATTTTATATAGATGGCATAGGTGATTTCCTCTTAAGAACACAGACTTCACCTATGCAGGTAAGAGTAATGGAGACAAGAAAGCCTCCTATAAGAATTATAGCTCCCGGAAGAGTTTACCGTTCTGATGAGGTAGACGCTACACATTCTCCTATTTTCCATCAGCTTGAAGGTCTTGTAATAGACAAAGGCATTACAATGGGAGATTTAAAGGGTGCTCTTGCTGAATTTGCAAAGGGTCTTTTCGGTGAAAATACAAAGGTTAGATTCAGACCTCACCATTTTCCGTTCACTGAGCCAAGTGCTGAAATGGATGCTTCATGTTTTGCATGCGGCGGAAAGGGATGCAGAGTTTGTAAAGACAGCGGATGGATTGAAGTTCTGGGATGTGGAATGGTTCATCCTAAGGTTCTTGAAATGTCAGGAATAGATCCTAAGGTTTATTCAGGTTTTGCTTTTGGTATGGGTCTTGAAAGAGTTGCAATGCAGAAGTATGCTATTTCAGATCTTAGATTGTTATTTGAAAATGATGTTAAATTCTTAAAGCAGTTCTGATAAATAAAATCCTCAGTCAGGCGATGCCTGACAGCTCCTTTAAAAAGGAGCCTTAGTAACCTGTTAAAATAATGAGGATCAATTAGTATTAATAAAAAATAGTTTATTACAGGAGGTTTATATATTATGGATTTACCTATGAAATGGTTATCTGAGTATGTGGATATAAATACGGATACTCAGGATTTTATTGATAAAATTACTTTGTCAGGCTCTAAGGTTGAGTCTGTGACAACTATGGCTAAGGACATTACAAATGTTGTAACAGGTAAGGTGCTTGAAGTTGAAAAGCATCCCGATGCAGACAAGCTTGTTGTAACTAAAGTTGATATAGGAGCAGAAGAGCCTTTACAGATAGTAACAGGCGCTCCTAACGTATATGCCGGTGCAATTGTGCCTGTTGCTCTTGTTGGAGCTACAGTGTACCATCATGGACACGGACTTGAGAAGATTAAAAGAGGTAAGCTGAGAGGTATTGAATCAAGCGGTATGATGTGTTCAATTGATGAGCTTGGATTTACTGTACATGATTATCCCGAAGCTGCTGAGGACGGTATATATATATTCCAGGAAGATGTGCCTTTAGGTGCTGATGTTAAAAAGCTTCTTGAAATGGAAGATGATGTTGTTGAATTTGAAATAACATCAAACAGACCTGACTGCTTCAGTATAGTGGGACTTGCAAGAGAGGCTGCGGCTACTTACAGAGTTCCGTTTAAGTATCCTGAAATTAATGTTGAAGAAAAGGGCGAGGGAAAGACTGCAGACTTAATTGATGTTGAAATTAAAAATCCTGAGCTTTGCCCAAGATATATTGCAAGAGCTGTTAAAAACGTAAAAATAGGTCCTTCTCCTCTTTGGTTAAGACACAGACTTACAGCAGCAGGTGTAAGACCGATAAATAATATTGTAGATATTACAAACTATGTTATGCTTGAGCTTGGTCAGCCTATGCATGCTTTTGATATTGATACAATTGACAATGCAAAAATAATTGTAAGAAATGCAGAGAACGGAGAAAAAATTACAACTCTTGACGGACAGGACAGAGTTCTTGACGATACTATGCTTGTTATTTCAGACTGTAACAAGGCTGTTGCAGTTGCAGGTGTAATGGGTGGTGAGAACTCAAAGATAACAGAGGGTGCAAGAGCAATTTTATTTGAATCAGCTAACTTTAACGGTCCTAATGTAAGAGTTACAGCAAAGAAACTTGGTTTGAGAACTGATGCTTCTGCAAAGTATGAAAAGGGTCTTGATCCTAATCTTGCTCTTGATGCTGTAAACAGAGCTGTTCAGCTTGTTGAGATACTTGGCTGCGGTGAGGTTTGCGAGGGTATGGTTGACTGTTATCCTAATAAGAGGGAAAGCTGGAGCGTTGAATATTCAACAGAGGGTATAAACAAGCTTTTAGGTACTGAGCTTTCAGAAAAAGAAATGACAGACCTTCTTGCTCTTGTTGAGGTTAAGGCAGACGGTAAGAATGCTGTTATTCCTACATTCAGACCTGACCTTTTAACTGAGGCTGATCTTGCCGAAGAAGTTGGAAGATTTTATGGCTATGACAATATTGAAACAACTCTTGCCGCAGGTACTCCTACCGTAGGTAAGAAGTCATATACTCAGAATATTGATGATAAGATAATGAACACTATGATAAGCTTTGGATTGAGCGAGGCTAAGTGTTTCAGCTTTGAATCACCAAAAGTTTTTGACAAGCTCAACATACCACAGGACAGCGACCTTAGAAAAACAGTTAATATTTCCAATCCATTGGGAGAGGATTTCAGCATAATGAGAACTGTAACATTAAATGGTATGTTAAACTCAATTTCAACTAACTATAACAGAAGAAATGAGTCAGCTTATCTTTTTGAAATGGGTAAGGTTTATATTCCAAAGACACTTCCTTTAACAGAACTGCCTGATGAAAAAAATATGCTCACTATGGGTATGTACGGTAATGTTGACTTTTATGGAATAAAGGGAATTACAGAAGAGCTTTTTGCTGTGCTTGGTATGAGAGATAAGGTAAGCTATTCACCAAAGAATGATATACCTTTTATGCATCCGGGCAGACTTGCAGATATAAGTGTGGGTGATGACAGTATAGGCTATGTTGGTGAAGTTCATCCTGCTATAGCTGAGAAGTATGCAATAGGCACAAAGACTTATGTGGCTGTAATAGATATTGACAAACTCTATGAATATGCCGATTTTGAAAGAACATACAAGGCTCTGCCTAAGTATCCTGCAACTACAAGAGATATAGCTGTACTTGTAAAGGATGAAGTTATTGTAAAAGACATCGAGGACATTATAAAGGATAAGGGAGGAAAGCTCCTTGAAAGTATCCAGCTTTTTGATGTATTTAAGGGTAAGCAGATTCCTGAAGGCTTTAAGTCTGTTGCTTATAATATTTCTTTCAGAGCTGAGGACAGAACACTTACTGACGATGAGGTCAGCAGCCCTATGAAGAAGATAATAAAAGAACTTGAAGAAAAGCTTGGGGCACAGTTAAGAAGTTAATTTTGAATAACATTTTTATAAATCAGCCGTTGTAAACATTAAGTTTATGACGGCTTTTGTTTTTGTGGTTTTTTAAGGGCGTGGTTATACCAGATAG
>CAZGIC010000120.1:0-5831 GCA_964526435.1 uncultured Lachnospiraceae bacterium
TATTAGCCGAAATATCTCTTAAGTAAGCCCTGGAATGCCTTGCCATGTCTTGCTTCGTCCTTAGCCATTTCATGAACTGTGTCATGGATAGCGTCAAGGTTAGCTTTCTTGGCTGCAACAGCTAAGTCAAGCTTGCCCTGAGTAGCACCGTGCTCAGCCATAACTCTCATTTCAAGGTTCTTCTTAGTTGAAGCAGAAACAACTTCTCCTAACATTTCTGCAAACTTTGCTGCGTGCTCAGCTTCCTCATAAGCTATTCTCTTGTAAGCTTCAGCAACTTCAGGGTAGCCTTCTCTGTCAGCAACTCTGCTCATTGCAAGGTACATACCTACTTCTGAACATTCGCCGTTGAAGTTTTCTCTGAGTCCCTGAACGATTTCTTCGTCTACACCGTCAATAATACCTACTTCGTGTTCGCAGGCGAAAGCAAGGTCGTCTTTTACTTCGTTAAATTTTGATGCAGGAGCTCCGCATAATGGACATTTTTCAGGAGCTTCGTTTCCTTCGTGTACATAACCGCATATTGAACATACAAATTTTTTCATTAGTCAATTCCTCCTAAACGATAATCATTATTATTTACGTTTATATATTAACACATAATTGATACTTTGTCAACACAATTATTTATAAATTTACAATTTTTTCATTTTGCTTATTTAAAAAGGATTTTTTATTATAAATGCCTTTTGAGCATTAAACAATATGAAATATAGGTATTTGATGTATCTTCTGCTTTTTTATATAATGAAGGTGTAGAGGAAAGAGTGTAAAACTATACTTGCATTTTATGTGAAACAGGTTTTGTCAGCAAAAATCATATGACATTATTATAAAGAAAAGAGGGGGAAAATGAAAAGAAAAAAGTCAAGTGAGTCCCTTATTACTGAAAAATTGAAATTTTACGGTGATAAAGAAATTACATATGAAAATATTTACGGTAAGAGTTTATTAGATTTCGCAGCTATTGCCGATACTCTGATTGAAACGGGATTTGATGAGAAAGAGGTCAGAGAGTTTTTTAATACATACAGCATGGAAGGGGGAAATTTGGAAAATCAGATAAATATGCTGAAAAAATACAGAGTGGAGCTTCTTGATGATATTCACCTGAAACAAAAACAGCTTGACAAACTGGATTACATAATATACGAAATTAAAAAATGCAGAAAGGATGGTTAGATGGACAGACCATATATATTTTGTCATATGATGACTTCTGTTGACGGCAAAATTATGGGAAATTATATGGATACCAAAGAAGGCGGGGAAGCAGAAAATGTGTTTTATGATATAGCCTTTGGTAAAAATCCCTTCTATGAGCATCAGGGGTGGCTTTCAGGAAGAATTACTACTGATGATAATTTTACATTTTATAAAAAGCCGGACATAGATGAAAATGCTGAAAAAGTACCGGAAGGGGATTTTATAGCAGACAATAAATATATGACTTATGAGCAGAAAAATGAAAGCTCCCTTTCAATTTGCGGGAAAAGTCATCGGGACGTCAGCAAAGGCGGAACACAGCTATCAGAAGGCAGTTCTGATATGTATTATGTTTCTGTTGACCCGTCAGGAAAACTTGGCTGGGAGAAAAATACCCTTACTTATAAAGATACTACAGCTCATATTATAGAAATACTTACTGAAAAAGCAGAAAATTCATATAAGGCTTTTTTGAGAAAATTAAATATTTCATATATAGTATGCGGAAAGGACTCCCTTGACTATGCCCTTGCAATGAAAAAGCTTAAGGACATTTTCAAAATTGAAACACTTATGCTTGGAGGGGGCGGAGTTCTGAACTGGTCCTTTATACAAGAGGGAATGTGTGATGAGCTGAGTATAGTTATGACATCAGCGGCAGATGGTTCATCAGACACACCATCTCTTTTTGAAACAAGGGAAATGTCAGATGATAAGCCTGTATCATTTAAGCTTTTAAGCGTGGATATAAAGGGCGAAAGCTGTATATGGCTGAGATATGAAGTAAAAAATGATCAATAATTATAAAAGGAAAGGATGATTTGTATGAAAAGATTTCTGTTTGTTACAACTGCGGCGGCAGTACTTATAACTTCTGCAATGAATGTGTTTGCAGCTCCGGAAGAATTGTATTCAGCAGATGCAGATGTTGTTGCAGAAGCTATTGAAAGTATGAGTGAGAGCGAAAAAGAAGAATTTATTAATGAAAATCTTGATGTTAAGCTTCAGAATATGTCAATTCTTGTAACTATTACAGCCAATCAGGATTATGACGCTATTTATGATGCTGTGGCTGCAGCTGTAGATGACGGGCTGACTGCAGTTGAAATAAAAGAAGCAATTTATCAGGCTGCTCCTTACTGCGGATACACAAGGGCAATAAATGCAATGGACAGAGCAGATGAGGCACTGACTGAACTTGGTATTGAGCTGCCTTCAGAAAGCAGAATTACATCAACTGAAGAAGAAAGATACAGCGACGGACTTGCAACACAGAGAAGCCTTTTTGGTCAGCAGATAGGAACTATTACCGATGATATGAGTGAAAGTCAGAAATTACAGACACTTTATCTTTCAGGAATTTGTTTCGGCGATTTCTACAACAGAGATGGACTGGATCTTAATACAAGAGAATTTTTAACTTTCTGTACAATTGCAGGCAACGGCAATTGCCTTAGCCAGTTAAGCAGCCATACCATAGGAAATATTGGCGTGGGACACAGTACAGACATGTTAAGGGCAGAACTCCTGCTTAATGAAGAATATAACGGTGCAGAAAAAACGGCGGAATCCATAGCAACAGTAAATGCTGTTGACGCAGAATAAGGAGGTTGACATTATGAAGAGATTTATATCTGTTTTAACGGCAGTTTCAGTTATGACAGGATCAGCACTTTTAGTATATGCTGATGATTACACAACAGATTCGGCAGAACTGGAACAGACAATGGAACATTATAAAACCGATGATGAAGATAATTATATTAATAACAATCTTGATGAGGAAACACAGCAGATTTTAATTGACGCTACAAATGCCGTAATTGACGGAACAGCAGCGGTAACATCAGATGACCCAGGTATACAGGTGCTTATTGACCTTGCTGAAATTGCGGCAGAGGGCGGAAGAGAAGATGAAGTTCCTGCAAAAGTGGCTGAGGGTATTGAAAAGGGTGTTACAGCTGATATGATGCTGGCTTCTGCTCTGTTATGCACACCATATAACGGATTTCCGAGAACACTTAATATAATGAGTGCAATTAACTCTGCTATATCAGAGGCTGAGGCAGATACAGAAGCTGATACAGAAGCTGATACAGAGATAGCAGAAAATACTGAAACTGACGCAGTGGCTGTAATGGACTCAGTTGTTGTGGAAATGCAGATAGATAATACCAATATGACTGTAAACGGTGAAAATAAAGAAATTGATCCCGGTGCAGGAACCGCACCTGTAATTCGGGACGGAAGAACTCTTTTGCCTGTAAGCATTATAATTGACGAATTGGGCGGAACATCACAGTGGATATCTGACTCAAAGACTGTAATTATAAACTATGGCAGTGATGAAATAAGACTTACTATAGGAAGTACAGAGGCTTATGTAAACGGTGAATCAGTTACACTTGATACAGCTCCTGTTATAATCAACAATCGTACAATGGTTCCTTTAAACTTTATTGAAGAAAGTTTCGGGTTCAGCACTGAATGGAATGAGGATACAAAAACAGTTACTCTCAGGACTGGCAGTGCCGTTACAGATGTAAGCCTGACAGAAGAAGATACAGTTGCTGAAGAAGATACTGCCACGGAAGATACAGCTGAAATTAATGAAATAAGCTATGTATTTGACAAAGGGGATATTAATCCATATTTAGAGCATTTTACGGGAACAACGTACCTTAATGGTCTTGTGGGAAACGAAGATGTATTTAATTGCCCTGCTATGGCTGTTGTTACATTTGAGGAATGTGCAAGAACAGACTGGCACAGCCATGACGGCGGTCAGATACTTATTGTAACAGAGGGTGTGGGAATATATCAGGAAGAAGGACAGGAAGCAAGACTTATGGTACCTGGAGATGTAATACTGGCTGAGCCCGGGGTTACTCACTTCCATGGTGCCGTTGACAACAGTGAATTTGCTCACATTGCTATAAGCACAAATCCTGACAACAGCGGTGTAAACTGGATGGAAAAAGTAACTGATGAAGAATACTATGCAGCTTTAGATGAGGCAGGAGCAGACAGTTATGTGGCTGAGAGTGACGGCGAAATGTTTGACAGAGGGGATATTAATCCATATTTAGAGCATTTTACGGGAACAACATACCTTAATGGTCTTGTGGGAAACGAAGATGTATTTAATTGCCCTGCTATGGCTGTTGTTACATTTGAGGAATGTGCAAGAACAGACTGGCACAGCCATGACGGCGGTCAGATACTTATTGTAACAGAGGGTGTGGGAATATATCAGGAAGAAGGACAGGAAGCAAGACTTATGGTACCTGGAGATGTAATACTGGCTGAGCCCGGGGTTACTCACTTCCATGGTGCCACTGATGAAGGCGAATTTGCTCATATTGCTGTAAGCACAAATCCTGATAACAGCGGTGTAAACTGGATGGAAAAGGTTACTGACGAAGAATATAATGAAGCTCTTGAAAGTGCAAAAGGAAACTGAACAGAATAAATTGCAGAGAATGTGTGTGCTGACATTTTTTGCAGAAATTCCTGTTAGTATGAATTGATGAATAATTGAAATGCACGTTAACAAAAATATATATTATTAAATACGGTATAAGGGGTGGTTTTTATATGCGTAAGTATTTAAGTATTATTTTTATAATTTTTGCTTTTGCTGTTTTTTCAGTAGTTACAGTACTGGAAGCTGAAGACGGTACAACAGTGGTTATGCAGATAGATAACCCTGTGATGACAGTTGACGGAGTAAGTGTAAACATTGATGATGACAATACTGTTCCGACTATAATTAATGACAGAACATACATTCCTGTAAGGGGATTGGTTGAAGCTATAGGCGGAAGTGCAGAATGGGATAATGACACTAGGACCGTTACATTAAATTACGGCAGTGATGAAATACGGCTGACCATTGACAGCACAACAGCTTATTACAATGACAGTGCTGTGGAAATTGATACAGCTCCTGTAATACTGAATGGAAGGACAATGCTTCCTGCCAGATTTATTGCTGAAAGCTTTGGATTTGATGTAGACTGGGACAGTGAAAGCAAGACAATAACAATTTGTGAAAATGTTCAGGAAACTTCAGATGAAGCTGTTGTTGAAGATGAAACAGAAACAACTACAGAGGCAGTTGCAGAAAATGATACAGAAAGTGAAAATTCAAGTGTGCTTGTTGTGTATTTTTCAAATACAGGAAATACGGAAAGTGCTGCAGAGAAAATTGCCGGTCTGGTAAGCGGGGAGCTTTTTGAAATTGAAGCAAGTGATCCTTATACTGAAGATGATTTAAACTACAATGTTGATGATTGCAGAGCTAATATGGAACAAAATGATCCTGATGCAAGACCTGAAATAGCAAACCGTGTGGAAAATATGGATGACTATGATATAATATTTATAGGTTATCCTATATGGTGGGGTGATGCACCTAAAATTATATGTACATTTATGGAAAGCTATGATTTTTCAGGTAAGACTGTAATTCCTTTCTGTACATCAGGCAGCAGCGGAATAAGCACAAGTGAAAGAACTCTTCAGTCTATTGCTGATGCAGAATGGCTTGAGGGAAGAAGATTAAGCAGTAATGTGTCAGAAAGTGATATAGAAGAATGGCTTGAGGAAATTGGAATTTAGCG
>CAZGIC010000121.1:0-3189 GCA_964526435.1 uncultured Lachnospiraceae bacterium
TAAGTGCTTTACTCTTCAATTTTTGCTTCATTTAAAATTTCCGCACATTTTTCAACCAGATCCTCTGGGGCATTTTCAGTACTTGTACTTAAATATGGGCAAAACCTATAAAACTGTTCAGCATAATCCGAAACGGCAGCACCTTCGCACCATGTTGCCACAAGTGCATATTTGCCATTATTAAGTTCAAAAACAACTTGACCATGTTCAACCCTTCCTCTATATGCAACAATTCTTTTATATTTCATCTGTACCTTTACTCCTTTTATTTAAAACATACACACTTACATTCTTTTCTTTTAATTTTCTCACTACTTCTTCATCTGGTTTTGTTTTAAATGTCATACTTTCCACATCCTCTATTGTCAGTTTTCCATGATACTGTAATTCCCAATATCTGCCCCCTAAAGATTGTGCAACTTTTGTTGCATTGTCAAATTTATCTTCATTCATAAACATAAACGACTCCGCTATATGCTTTATTTCATCTACTCTTACACCGCCTATATTGGAATCAACTCCAATTTTACCACCTATTATTCTTTGGTTTAATGCCAGTCCCAAACTGTCATCAATAGTGTATGTAGTCCTGTCAATAAGGTTGTCCTTTTTAAATTTTACTAAAACATCCCCATATTGTGAGGTTCCAAAAGATTTAAAGCTCTCATATGTATTCTTACTTCCCAGAAAACCATATTTTTCAAATTCTGAAGGCTCCATATTATCAACATCAGCACCAAATAACTGTTTTGTAGCCGCCCGTCTCCATTCAGGATTTAGCGACCCACCCGATTTACCTGTTTCAAATTGATTTAAAAATCCCTTATTTATTACATCCTGCAAAACGTCCGAATCTACCATCATTGAAAAATCATTTTTATCAACTATTGTATCTATTGTTTCTTTTAAAAACTCTTTCTGGCTATCACTTATTGAATTAAAGTTTTTATCTATCCACGCTTTAGAATATTCGTCATAATTTTCCAAAGACTTCTCTACTTTAATTATACCACTTTCATCAGCATTTTCAACATCATTTTCAGCTCTTTCCTTAAGCTTTCCGCCCCTCTCCATAAACTCCTCTTCCGTCATCATTTCATACTCAATGAAGCATCTGCAGTTTATGTCATTGGCGGCGTCACCGCTTTCCCCCGGTGACCTTGCCTTCACTCCGTGACCCAGGTCAAAATATCCTCCTGCTTCTATTATCTGCCCTTCCATTTTAACGTGGTCAGCGTGTGTTTTGCTCTTATATGTTTTCCAGCCCTTACTTGTATGCACCTTGCTGTAAGGTCTTACCTTGCCGTCAGCCATATTCCGCCATATAACAGCGTATACAAGTCCGTCACCTCTTACCTTTTCATTTATATCCTCGGCACCGTCCATAAGCCCCTTTTCTTCAACTCTGTGGCTTTCTGTCCTTACTATTCTTACAGCCTTGCCATAGCTTATATCAAGCCTTTCAGCTATCTTTTTTGCCGTTGTGTCGTATCTCTCACCTGTCATAAGAGCATTTGTTATATTCTGCTTTATGTCATATATGACCTCATTCCTGTTCTTTTCAAGTCTTTCAGGCAATGTCAGTCCGCTTATGGGATTTTCAACAGCAGCCTTCATTACTTCAGGCTTTATGCTAAGTCCCTTAAAGCTTTCCTTTACCTTTTGGCTGTCTGCTGCCCCCGTAAAAGCCTTCACCATCCCTTTATAACAAGCCTTGTATGCATCCTCAACAGTCTTTTTTATAGTCTTTGATACCTCGGGAGTGATTTCCTTTATATTCCTGTCTACTTCTTCAAGAAATGAAGCATATTTAGCTTTCTGTTGCAGTATTGCAGCACTCAATATACCATCATCATCTGAATACTTTGTATAATACTCCCCAACAAAGCCAACCAGGTCTTTAAGCAGTCCCTTGTAAAGCTTTCTTATTTCCTTTTCCGCTCCCTCGCTCCTGCTTTTTTCAACTCTCCTGACTTCCGCCAGATACTTTTGCAGGGTCTTGTTATCCACTTCCATATTCTCACCTACAAATTTCCAATAAAAAAGTGCCTGCGGTATTTACCGTAAGCACTTCAGCAAAATTATTAAACCCCAAGAATATCTTTATGATGTCCTATCTCAATTAAAAGCAGTATAACATCACCTTCATATTTCCATAATATTCTTATATCCATATTGACGCTCATTTCAAACACGTCTTTTATCCCCTGAACTTTCTTAGTCCTCAAACCGGGATAAAATGGATTTTCAGCTAAAATTTTAATTTTATTGACTGTCTGCCTCTGTTCATTTTTTGACAGCTTCTTAAATCCTTTTTCAAATTCCTTTGTATATTCCAGCTTATACATCGTTCATATCAATCCCCATATCCTTAAACATACTTTCAACATTTTCAAATGTTTTTTTATCAGGATTATTTTCATAGTTTCTTATGACTTCTGCCAGTTCTTCCACTTTTTTCTTTGGATACACAACAACAGGACACAGGAAAATACCGCCGTCTTTTTCTGTAATTTCAAATGTATCTCCCTCTGATATTCCAAGTTTTTTAATAATTTCTGCAGGAATTGTAATCTGTGATCTGCTTCTGAGTTCTGCCAACATATTAAACACCCCTTTGCTTGTTCTGATTTTCTGATTTTCTTACACTTTTATTATACTACTTTATTTCGTTTTTATCAATGCAAAAAATAAAATTTATTCATTTTCATAATCATCTTCAAGCAATGATGACGGCACATCTTCCTTTTCCTGCTCTATCATATACATTACATAATCAACATCATCTATAAAGCTTAACTGGCTGTAAGCAACCTCTTTTGGCAATCCTGCGGCAATAAGTGCCTGTACAGTCTGAGCTTCCGACAAAGTATCAAGAGGAAAATTCCTTGAAAATTCCATTGTTATCTGCAGTGGATCCACTTTAATACCTTTTTTATACCATGCACTTGACAGCAGTCTCCACATATACTGTGCAGCGTCCATCATTTTCGCCTCAAACATACCGCACTTTGTTTCCAGTCCGTGGAGCTTAAATTTAAGGCTTATACCGCTTACATTTCCAAAGTTTTCATCATTCAGGTTAGGTGTCTTACTGAAACAGTATATATTATCCTGAAGCCGTTCCAGGTGATGCTCTGTAAATGTATCATTTATATCTTTGGTCAGGAAAGACACATCACCTTCTGT
>CAZGIC010000121.1:3289-5644 GCA_964526435.1 uncultured Lachnospiraceae bacterium
TCTTCGTCATATCTGGGCTTTCTGCTGAATATAGGCACAGATTCAACTGCCGTCTTGTATCTTCCGTACAGCTTTCTGTTATACATTGAATTGCCTCTGTGCTTGTTTATAATTTTGTAGAGTATATTTTCATCTACTCCCTTTTCTCTCAGATATTCCAGTTCCGCCGTAAAACTCGGATATTCCTGATCTATTGTCCTGCTCATTTAAAACAACCTCTTTCCTGCCTCTGCATAATCCTGTGACTGCAGACTTTCTGTTGCATATCTCAGGGCATCTATAAGGTGATTGTCCTTATCAACTGCCTTTGCCATTGCATTGCCGTACTTATCTTCCTGCCAGTGATACTGCTCCATTTCGTTCTTGAAATTCTGGCACTTGTTATCAATAATTATTTCCTGACCCTGAAGCCATCTTATACCTCTGTTAATGCTGTCTGCACCCTTTACTGCAGGCACTGCATTAATACCACAGCAAGCCATAAAGTCAATAGTCTTAGGCTCTGCACTGTCACATACAACATATTCTTTCCCTGCAAATTCCTTAGCAACAATAACAAGCTCGTCATCACTCATACCGCACTGATATATCTCATCAAATACATATATCCTTTTTCTTGCCTTGTCATAGTGTATTTTAATAAGAGCATTAGGGTCAGAGCTGTAACCAAAGTCACAGCCGATATAAATATTGTCAAATGTCGGTATCATTTCAGATAAATCATCTGTTCGACAGTTTGTAAATATAACATTTCCAAGAACGCCCCAGTTTCCTAAGCTGTACACATTGTAATAATAAGGGTCGCTTTCGTTTTCAAGCCTTTCCCTGTCCTCATCTGTCAGCATATCATTGTCTTTGTATGTAGTCTTTAAAATACATACATCCTTGTCCTCATAACTGTTCTTGCTGTCATCCCAGTTATTAAAAAACTTCTTGTAAATCCAGTGACTTTTAAGTATTGGATTAAAAGCCATAACAATATACTTTGCGTTTGGCGATATGCCCCTCAGACGCTTTGTAAGCTGCATATAAGCATCTTCCCTTATTTCTGTAGCCTCTTCTATAAAAATACGCTCCAGAACCCCCGTAGCAGGCGTAATAGACTTGACCTTTTCAACGTCATCAAGTCCGTTAAAAAGTATCTGCTTTCCGTTTCTCGTGCATGTTATGACCATATCTGACTTGTTTATTTTAAAGTATCCCTCAAGACCCATGTCATAAATAGTCTTCACTATCTGGTTATAAATACTGTTTCTTATTGTCCTTGCTACATTACGACAGCACAGCCAGTTTACACCCTCACGCTCTGCACCGCCGTAATTGCCACCCAGGCAGTCCAGCACAATTTTCTGGGCAATAAAAAAGCTCTTCCCGCTTGAAGAGCCTCCGAAAAATATTTGTGTGCTTTGCTTTTTATCTAAATAATCCATATACACGCCATTCATTGATATATTTATATCCATAATAACACCTCAAAAAAATTACTAAATATTTCAAAAAAACTATTGACATTCACGTTGCAGCGTGCTATAATATAATTATAGAAAGGAGGTGGAAGATATGGATATAATAGACATAATTGAAAAAGTCCTAAAGATTATCGCTTATCTGGCAATGTCAGTCTACTGGATAAGAAAAAATCTAAAGGACAGATGAGGACGGGGCGAAAGCCCCTCCCATCTCTATTATATCCTAAAAAGCTATGAAAAGCAATACTTTATTAATTCCTTCAATAATGCTTTGTATTTTAGGCATTATTGACATTGACTATAACAATATATCAGCTTTTGATATTATTTCAATTATAGTCATTATTGCAACCGTCGTTTCTATAATCATTAATATTTATTTAAACAGAGGTAATAAGTAATGAAGCTAAGACAAATCCGCCTTGAAAAAGGCTTATCTGTACCCCAATTATCTGAATTATCAGGTGTCCCTCGCCGTACAATACAGGATATTGAAAAAAATGATACTTGTAAAGTACACACAGCTATAAAACTTGCAGATGCTCTCAATGTTACTCTTGATGAGCTTTGCAGATAATATTTTAAAGCAAGGTTTAACCGCCTTGCTTTTTTATACTGTTTAAATTAATATTAATAGTTTTATCATCTTCATTAATGTTGACGTTGTTATACCCATATTATGGGCTATCTGCTCATCAGTAAGCCCATCTCTTGCCCAACCTTCGAGCAGCAATAACCCTTCCGGTGTTATCCACTTTTCATACTTGCCTTTTGCCACAACTTAACCACCACCCACATTAATTTTACAAGCAAAACAGCCCCTGAATTTTAGCAATAAAAAACCGCCTTACTTTTCAAATTTAAGGCGGAAAAAATTACATAAATT
>CAZGIC010000122.1:0-5630 GCA_964526435.1 uncultured Lachnospiraceae bacterium
CTCATTGACTTATCCTCGAAAATCGAAAACAAGCTTTCATTTTCTTCGGATAAGTCACATTATAGCACTTGAAGTTGACTCTAAGTCAATAAGTTTTTTATAATTTATTTTCAAAAAAAACAGATCACAATTTTACCTGTGACCTGTTTACCAATACCATAATAA
Organism: uncultured Lachnospiraceae bacterium; assembly: GCA_964526435.1. Classification (GTDB taxonomy): domain Bacteria; phylum Bacillota; class Clostridia; order Lachnospirales; family CAG-274; genus Gallispira. The sequence continues at coordinate 166 of CAZGIC010000122.1, forward strand.
AATCATATTAAATTGAAACAGCAATTCCATGCATAAGCAATTCTTCAGCACCATGTTTATCAACATCTTTGGATAATATAATTTCACTTAATATAATCTGCCTTGCAGTACCCATAAGTTTTTTCTCAATATTTGAAAGACTTTTTTTCTTTTCTCTTACAAAAAGAGTTTTAAATACCTGCATAACCTTATAAAGGTCCCCGGTCTTAAGCCTGTCCATATTATCCTTATATCTCTGATTCCAGTTATCGGACATTTCAATAATATCCGCCTCTTCCACTATATGCATCACATCTTCCGGCGACACAACACTTCTCAAACCACACGTTTCCGCCTTTTCTGTAGATATCATAATCTTCAGATTGTTAACAGGAATTTTAAGAACATAATATGTTATTATCTTGCCGTCAATATCCCTGTCCTCAACACCTTCAATAATACCAGCACCATACATAGGGTACACAACTCTGTCGCCTACACTATACACCTTGTTATCCTCCTCTCATAAAAATTATAACCTGAAAACTTCCAAAATCAACCTACTATAATGATAACATATAATTGTCAATGATTAAAGACAATTTATTCACAATATATTTTTTCTCAATTTTAGCAAATTATACAATAACATTCAATTTTTTGTTAAAATTAACAAAAGAACCCTGCTATAAACAGAGTTCTGAATTATAAATTTAAGCTATATTAACAAAAAAATTAAATTTATTACACTGATCTTACATTCAAAATCATTTAACCCATATCCTGCCGCCCCTTTTGGCATTAGAATATTAACTGACCCCTTTTAATATACAAACTGCTTTATTTTAAAACATTAAATATATTGACCGAATTTTACATTTCCTTTATTTAAAACTTACTGCTTATTTCGATCATATCTTCAAGAACCTTCATTGCAGCCCCTGTATCAATTGACTCTTCAGCCTTCCTTATACCCTCTTCTATACTCTCTGCAAGTCCCGCAACATAAATTGCAGCTCCCGCATTAAGCAAAACTATATCTCTTTTGGGACCTTTTTCGCCATTTAAAACAGCTTTTGTAATTTTTGCATTTTCCTCACAGTCGCCGCCTTTTATTTCTTCAACCGAAACTGTACTTATCCCAAAATCTTCAGGCTTAATTACATATGTTTTAACTTCATTATCTTTTATTTCAGAAATTTGTGTTGAGCCTGCAATAGTTATTTCGTCCATACAGCCATTTCCACAGGCAACAATTCCCCTTTCAACCCCCATTGCATGCATAGCCTTTGCAAGAGGTTCAGTAAGTTTGTCACTGTATACACCTATAAGAGCACCCTTGGCATTGCTTGGATTTGATACAGGTCCCAGTATATTAAATATTGTTCTTATACCCATATCACTTCTTGCCTTGCCGACATTTTTCATTGCTTTATTAAAAATCTGGGCAAACATAAAGCCCATGCCAACCTTTTCAATACACTCTTCAACCTTTTCAGCCTCAAGCATAATATTTATGCCGAGAGCCTCCAGAACATCAGCGGCACCGCTCCTGCTTGATATTGCTCTGTTGCCGTGCTTTGCTATTGGTACACCTGCACCGGCTGCAACAAAAGCTGATGTAGTTGATATATTAAATGTATTTGCACCGTCTCCCCCTGTCCCTACAAAATCTATGTACGGAATTTCTGTTTTCGGTTTAACGTGTTCCGCAAGCTCCTGCATAACCGTAGCACAGCCTACAATTTCATCAATTGTTTCACCTTTTATTCTCAGGGCAGTAAGAAAGCTTCCGATTTGTGCCTGAGTTGCCTCTCCGCTAAGCATATTCCTCATAGCTTCCTTAGCCTCATCAATTGTCAGATTTTCTCCTGCCACAACCTTCTTTATTGCTTCTTTCATATCCATAATTATCATTCTCCTTTATGGTTTACGACTTTAACAAGCTAAATTATAGCATACATTATTTATTAATTCAATAATTTTTTCTTTTTTATTCTAAAAACCATTTCCGCCGAATAAAAATAATTAAGTAAACAAGTGAAAATATGAAGGGAGTACCAAAATGGAAAACATTAATACACAAAACAACTTAATAGAGCTTAGCGGTCAAATTGCATCAGAATTCACCTACAGCCATCAGGTATACGGAGAAGCATTTTACAGTTTTATGCTGTGTTCAAAGCGTTTAAGTGATGCATATGATACTTTACCTGTCACTGTTTCAGAAAGACTTTTAATTGATGTTGAAGCAAAATCCGGACAATTTATATCAGTAACAGGACAGCTTCGTTCCTACAACAGTTATTCAGAGGGCAAAACACATTTAATACTTACGGTTTTTGCAAAAAACATTAAAATAATCGATGAACCTGCAAATGATATAAACAGTATAATTCTTGACGGATTTATATGCAAGCCCCCTGTTTACAGAACAACACCTTTCAAAAGAGAAATTGCAGATATTCTCCTTGCCGTAAACAGAGCATATAAAAAATCCGACTATATTCCAATTATCTGCTGGGGAAGAAATGCAAAATACGCCTCCACCCTTGAAGTTGGGAGCAACATTTCAGTTACAGGAAGAATGCAGTCAAGAATTTATCATAAAAAACTATCAGAAACAGAAATTATTGAAAAAACCGCTTATGAAGTTTCAGTATCAAAAATTGAATTAATCTCTAATGATATTGACAAATAAAAGAAAATCGGTTATTATAAAACCATAGTACTTGTCTTAACTATAGTATATTAGAAAGGAGAATACTAATGAAAAGCGAATTATACGTACAGTTCAAGGGTAATAACGTTGATACTAAGGTATTGCTTGAAATGGCTAAAGAAATCTGGAAATCAGACGGAAATAAAGTAAAAGACTTATCTACCGTTGAACTCTACTACAAGCCTGAAGAAGGCAGATGTTATTATGTATTTAACGGAGAAGGTTCTGAAGACAGTTTCTTTGAAATTTAATACATAATTTTTTTAGGGCTTTCAATATATATGAAAGCTCTTTTTTTATGCCTTTCTTCTATTTTTATCCCAATTTTTATACTGCTTAGTCTTGACCTTATGTATTATAAATGATAAAATTAATTAAGTATGCAGACTATAAGAGGTGTAAAATGAAAAATATAGGTATTATAGGTCTTGGTCTTATAGGAGGCTCTCTTGCCAAATGCTTCAGATCAAGAATAAATGATGTAAAAATCACAGCAATGAACAGAAGTGAACAGTCACTTATTGACGCAAAGGCTGACGGAGTAATCGACAGCTATTCATTAGATGATATGTCAATATTCAGTGAATGTGATATTGTATTTGTATGTACATCAGTAGACAAGATCCCCGAATATGTGGAAAAACTTATCCCTTATATCAAAAAGGATTGTATAATTACAGATGTAGGCAGTACAAAAAAAATTATATATAACGAAATGCTTAAATTTAAGAATATTAATTTCATAGGCGGTCACCCTATGGCAGGTTCAGAAAAGACAGGCTATAAATCCGCCAAGGAACATCTTTTTGAAAATGCCTTTTATATTCTTACGCCAAATGAGAATGTTTCAGAAAAAATGCTTGAAGATATGATATACCTTTCAAAGCTTACCGGGGCAGTTCCTCTTATTTTAAGTCCCGATTACCATGATTACACAGTGGCAGCAATAAGCCATGTGCCTCATATTATCGCCTCTGCCCTTGTAAATACTGTAAAAGAACTGGATGATGACAACTGCTATATGCACGCTCTTGCTGCAGGAGGCTTTAAGGATATTACAAGAATAGCAAGTTCTTCTCCCGAAGTCTGGAGCAGCATATGCGATGATAACAGGGACAAAATACTTGAAGTTCTTTCCGTTTTCAGAGAAAATATTGAACAAATTGAAAATGAATTAAGAAATAAGAAAAGTCTTTACAGCTTTTTTGATGAAGCTAAGGACTACAGAGATTCGTTTGCAAGCAGAACATCTCATGCCATATGCAGTCAGTATGAAATATATGTTGACGTAACAGATCAGCCGGGAGCTATTGCAACAGTAGCAACTCTTTTAAGTGTAAACAATATAAATATCAAAAATATAGGCATAATAAACAGCAGAGATTATTCTGAAGGTGCCCTTCAGATAGTTTTCGATGAAGCGTCACATAAAGATAAGGCGGCAGAAATACTTAAATCAATGAACTACATAGTTTTAAACAAGGAGTAAACAAATGGATAAAATTATAAATTCAAAAACAGGTCTTAAAGGTACAATAAAAATACCGGGAGATAAGTCAGTATCCCACAGAGCAGTTATGTTCGGTAGCCTTGCAAAAGGAGATACTGAGATTACAGGCTTTTTAAGAGGCGATGACTGTATGTCAACAATAAGCTGTTTTAAAAAGCTTGGTATAGACATTGATGTAACTGATGACAAAGTTGTTGTACACGGTAAGGGATTAAAAGGACTTTCCGCTCCCTCAGAAACCCTTGACGTAGGAAACAGCGGTACTACAATAAGGCTTATTTCAGGTATACTTTCAGCACAAAACTTTGACTCTGTTTTAAACGGAGATGCCTCCATACAAAAAAGACCCATGAAAAGAGTTATAAATCCTTTAAGCCTTATGGGTGCGTCTATAGAAAGCACAAATGACGGTTACGCACCTCTTACAATACACGGAAGCAAACTTAAGGCAATTGAGTATACAATGCCTGTTGCATCAGCTCAGGTAAAATCTGCAATACTCCTTGCAAGTCTTTTTGCAGAAGGCACAACAGTTATAAATGAACCTGTTGCCTCAAGAAACCACACTGAAATTATGCTTAACTATTTCGGTGCAGATATAAAAAACAACAATGGAGTAATAACAAGCAGTCCCGTTGAAGAACTTTACGGCAGAAATCTTGAAGTTCCGGGAGATATATCATCAGCAGCCTTTTTTATGGTTGCAGGTCTTGTTGTTCCCGATTCTCATATTATTATTGAAAATGTAGGCATTAACCCTACAAGAACAGGTATAATAGACGCTCTTCAGGCAATGGGCGGATATGTAAAGGTACTTAATGAAAGAAAATCAGGAGGCGAACTTGTAGGTGATATTGAAGTAAAAACATCACACCTTAAAGCAACTACTCTTGAGGGAAGCATTATACCAAGAATGATAGATGAAATCCCTGTTTTTGCCGTAGCTGCCCTTTGTGCAGAGGGTACAACATATGTAAAGGACGCTTCAGAATTAAAGGTCAAAGAATCCAACAGAATTGCCACAATGAGCACAGAACTTGGCAAAATGGGCGTTACAATAACAGAAACCGATGACGGTATGATAATTGAAGGAAATCAGAAACTTAAGGGAAATACAGTTTATTCTCACCTTGACCACAGAGTTGCTATGAGCTGTGCAATAGCAGCACTTGTTGCCGAGGGAAATACAACTATTACTGATGCCGACTGTGTGGGCATATCTTTCCCCGATTTTTATGATATACTGGAAAATTT
>CAZGIC010000123.1:0-5587 GCA_964526435.1 uncultured Lachnospiraceae bacterium
TTCAATGATATTTCATTACCGGCACTATGGTATAGTTTTATATTAAAATTCTCCATGCTGTCGGACAATTCAACTCTACCGACATGCCCCTTGTAGGATACCAGCAGTTTATTGAGTTGCGACTGCATTTCTGTCTCGATTTGTGCCTTTTTCTTTTTCAGCAAGCTATCTGCCACTTTATCAAAGAATGGTCGAAGTTTCACAAGCGTGTCAAACTTCAAGTCCGGTTCCTGTTGTATTTGTACATCATACTGGTGAATCCGTTTCTCAAGACGTTGAATCTCGCTTTTCAGACTGTCTTTCTTCGACTTCAATTTCTCGATGGTTCGTTTGGCATCTTCATAATTGGCTATGAGAAGATTATTTCCACCTGCCTGCGTCTGTTCAAGCGTCCGTTTTTCGTTACGAAGATTGTCAAGATTGGCCAACTGTATTTCCATATCCTGCCTTTTCCTGTCAAGGCTCACAAACTGGTTTCCACCTCCTTTTTTCGGCAATTCTTTTAATGCTTCAATCTCTGCGTCATCAAGATAGTCATACGGGTCCTCAGCGTTGGTGGTATTCTGCAAAGCAACCATGTGGGCAACCACATTTTCCTCGTCAACAGCCTGACTGCACAATGATAGCTCTTTCAGGTAATCAATAATCTTTGCCGTTACATCCCGGAGTGTATCTATGGGATAGGCACCGGTACTCTGTTTCAATAACTGCTCCTTTATGCGGAGTATATTGTTGATTTCCTGTGAAAGATTGGATGCAAGCTTAGGCAGAAAGACATTTATCTCGATATTCTCAACAAATGTCTTCAAATTTTCAGCATAATCAGCAGCTTCATCGGTTATTGCCCGGATTTTTCCGTTAACATCCTGGATACGCTTGTTCAGGTTCATAGCCTGTTGCGCTCCTTCTTTGGCACGCTGATATTCGTCCTCGACCGATGCCATATATTTGTACAGCCTGTCCTGCTCGGCAAGACAAGCGTTCATTTCAGCCTCAAGATTTTCTTTTTGGCTGCAAAGATTATTGTATTCCTTGGCTTCCTGTTCGGCTTCCAACCGTTGCTGTGCCCATTCCTGCTGCAATTTCTCAGATGCACGTTTCAGTTGCAAGTATTTCTTGAAGCCAAGTACATTCTCAAAATTGTCTCGGATAGTTTGTTGGAACACATTCTTTTTCAACAGCTCGCTGGACTGCATAGCATCAAACAGAAAGTACTGGCTCAATTCCTGAGGCAGATTGGCTTTGATAATTTTACTGATTTCCTGTTCCGCACGCACTCTTTCTTTGGGAGCTGTCATTGTGCCATACACATACATGTTCCCGTTCATGTTCAGAGAAACACTTTCAAGCGGACGGCCTTGTGGATTCAGCTGATAGATTCTCTTCAGGATATACTTCTGTTGCTGCCCTAATATCTTACCCACAAATGTTATTTGCAGACTGATTTCCGGCTTCACCTTGTTGATTGCACCTTGATTTAGCAATTCCATGAAGTGTTCCTTACTTTCTATTTTAAGTCCATAAAGCGCACCGCTTATGGCTTCAAACAGAGTTGTCTTTCCACCGCCATTTGAGCCGCCGATAAGTATAATCGGACGATCGTCATCTACCGTCAGGTCAAGATCAAGGGACAGGTAGGTCTTAAAATTACTTATCTTTATTCTTTGTATGAGCATGGCTTCAATTTAATTTATTGACGTATTTTTTGTATGGCAGCGCGAATTATCTCTTCCGCATCTCTGTCACTCATCTCTATAACATCCACTTTCTTGGCATGATATGCTTTCAATATATCCTCACTTAGCCAATTGAAGTCAATCCCTTCCTGCTCGCAGATAGCTTCAATCATGGCAAGGTCATCTTTGCGGATGCCGTAATGTATAAATTTGGGGTCTATTCCTTTTGCCATAGCCATTATAATTTATATTCATCGGGATAAAAACAGTCCCAACCTGTTATATCTGTCGTGTTTTCTATTTTCAAAGGACAATACTTCCAGTTTTCTCCGCTTTGTATAATTACACCTCCTTTAAGATGTTTATCGGCATTTTCTTCGCTATGGATATAATCAATCAAAGCATTGTGTTTACAAGGGGCATTCTTGTCACTGTCTTCGCTCTTGGTATCAAACAGAAAAACTTGTCCGTTTTTCATCCGTATCACGAAATCAACATAAAACAGTGCCTTATCGCCATCAACATTTGTATAACCAATTGCATAATGCTGTTTGCCGTTGTCGCCGTTTTTATACCACCAGTCAATGTATTCCGTGTTTTCCTCTAAAAATGCCGTAAACTTCTGTTCGGGTGAAGATGCCCTGTTGTCTTGAATATACGGCATCAGCGCATGATTTTTTACTTTCGGACACGGACTGTTCGTATCTTCTTTGTAAAATCTGTCTGCTGGAACTTCCCACGTATATTTTACATAACCCTTTGCACGATATGCGGCACGACGACGTTGAAGGATATTAGCATATTGCCTCAATGCCCTTTCTATAATATCAGCAAACTTGGGACGATTTCCATGATATAGTATGACTTTGATTGCCTCGCTCTCAAACAGTTCAAACAAATCTTCCATAACCTCCAGAAGAGCCACGGCCAAAGTCTTTATGCTGACTTTTTCATACCCGTTACCCAGCATCTTTGCACAAAATGCCATATATGCGGCATTAAGCTCCTGCATGGTTCGCACATATTTTGCTTTATTGCGAATCATGGTCTGGCCGACTTCTCCTGTAATACTGAGGTCTTCCACTATCTCAATTCCAATGCTTTTTACTTTGAAATTGATTTTATCTTCTACTGCTTTGCGATTCTTGTAAGTTTGACTTACTCGATCTTCCTCACTTACATCTTCTTCCGGAATTCCGTCCAATTCTGCCGCAGTAAACAATGAAGGCATAAAGTTCTTTACAAGCCAGTTTTCTTCAAAAGTGTCATTGAGAATCTTTTTGAAATCCGATCCCAAGCGATTACGGTCAGCGGATGTGCGCTCATTGTATTCTGAAATAAGCGCCACATTATTCAGGTTCATCCTACGCACTGCATGGAGCGACGACAGATAGTCCATATCGTCTTTTACGATTTCAATAATATCTTTACTGAGGTTGGTGTAGACGTAGCCTCTGTTCAATATATCGTTTTGATAGAAACGTTGCTCCGGCATACGGAGGATACGACCCACTGTCTGTGCTGAAAAAGTAAAGCTTTCTATCTTTCTGAAAATCAACAGCACGGCAGCTCGCGGACAATCCCATCCCAGAGCAATGGCCTGTTTGAATAACAAAACTTCTGTAATATCATCAGGGTTGGCTATTGTTTGCAGGTTGTCAGTCTTCTCATTGCTTAACCATATAGCGAGCTTTCCGTTCGCCACATTAATTCCTTTAATGCTATCAAGATATGTCAGAACTTCCTCTTTGACCGAATTATCATCTCCTGTCATTGCTTCCCCATCATTGGGTAATTGTATTAGAAGTAACGGATTGATGTCCACGCCCTCTTTCCGGTAGGCATCCGCCAGCTCTTCACGTTTTTTCAAAGCAAGACTGATAAGTTGCTGGTTCAATGTACCAAGCATAGGATTAAATTCCAATGCCGGATTCAAAATGACACTTTCCTTTATCATCTGTTCCGCAATCACCCGTTCTCGTGGTACTGTAACCTGTTCTTCCGCCTTTGCCGTTGATTCCGGCAGCGGTGTGGCTGAAATACGGATTTCCACCTTGGGACAAATATTACTCAGTACTTTTTCCGATTTCCTTGCATTGCGACTTCCGAACATGTGTTCCTCGTCTATGATTACTATTATCGGGATACCATTATCTTCTTGTGTACGGCGGGTAATATCGTACAGTGAAGCAGAAAGTTCTGTTTCACGTACCATCACGGCATTGTCTTTATTGATACTTTCCCAGTTTACGAACAGAATTTCTCCGGGACGTATGTATCCTTCTATTGAATGATCCAGTTCATCATAAATCACGGGACGCAGAATTTTCGTTTCCGTGAAATAGTTTTTCATCTTGAAATAGCTCTGCTCATGAAGTTTGTTAGGAGCAATCCAGATGTATGCCACTTCAGTGAATGGCGCATCGGGACGTTCAGTCAATTCACTGTTCAATCGCATAAGCATATCCGAAGCCATGACAGTCTTTCCGCTACCTGTGGGTGCTTTGAATATGAGCGTATGGCGGTTTCCGCTAAGTGAAAGCAACCCGATAGTCTTTTCTACCAGTTCGCTTACGGCCTTTTGCTGATATTGTATATTTTTCATCGCTTCAACTTTTTCTGTTCTTTCTCGAAATTCTCTAAGAAATGTATTTCCACCGGGGTAAGTTCGTTGGCAGTCCTTACCTTGAACTTGTCGTATTCCGTGTCGGCTTTCTGTTTGGCTATTTCTGCCGATATTTTGCCTGCATGGGTGAGTAATTCTTTCCCTGAGAGTTTCAGGAAATCGTCCAGCTTTTGAATCCAGTCTTTCATATACATGGGCTGGTGCGATTTTGCCTGTAATTCCGCAAAGTCAAGATACAGGCTGACAATACGGTTCAGCGTATCCAGTTCATCCGCTGAAAGATAGTTCTTCGCCACTTCTGCGTCTGTACGTTTGGGTAAGGCGCCTGTCCATGATGTCAGGCCCATAAAATCTTTCTGTGCATCGGCACGTTCATAGATTATTTCAGCAGCCGTATGCCCGTGAGCCGAGAAGTGCATCTTGTTTTGCACGGTCTTAAAGAACTGTTGTGTCGTTTCTGCCCGTGGGTCATAGTCGATACTGAGCGCATAGATTTCCAATACCTTGCGGTAAAAGACTTTTTCTGAAGAACGTATGTCGCGTATGCGGCTGAGCAGTTCATCAAAGTAATTGCCGCCTCCGGCACGTTTCAACAGCTCGTCGTTCATGGCAAATCCTTTTATTAGGTATTCACGCAGCACCTGTGTTGCCCAGATGCGGAACTGTACGCCCCGATGGGAATTGACACGATAACCGACACTGATTATCATGTCGAGATTGTAGAAAGCTATATTTCTTTCTACCTTGCGCTTGCCTTCATTTTGAACTGTTGCAAAAAATGCAACAGTTGAATCTGCGTTGAGCTCTCCTTCTTCAAATATGTTCCTTATGTGCCTTGAAATGGTGGATTTGTTGCGTTGGAACAGTTCTGCCATTTGGTCAGCTGTGAGCCACACGGTGTCATTCGACAACGTGACTTCTATATTCGACTGTCCGTCCGGTGTCTGATATAAAATGATACTTCCTCTATTCATTTCATCGCTCATGCCTCTGCCTCCTCGTCTGTAAAGTTAAGCATTCCGTTCTCAGGACTGTTGTTACGCTCGTTTTCTTCCATGGCTTCAGGCAGGAATTTCGGACGGCGTTTAGGAAGAACTTTTTGATATGCCTGATAGATGGCATCCGGCAAGGCGCAAAGCTGTACTTTGTCCGCTACTTCCTCAAACTCGTCATCATAAGCATAACTGCTCGGAGAAAATACATATACTTTGATTTTCTCTTTTCCGGATTCAACCGTTTCAAGGATTTCTGCGATAGTGGATATGGCCCGTTCATCGTAAATTAT
>CAZGIC010000124.1:0-2986 GCA_964526435.1 uncultured Lachnospiraceae bacterium
AACAAGCTCACATTTTGGCAACTATTACACAGCTTCCCTGTGCCTTGCATCTTACCTTTATACAGCCATCTTCAGCAGTATAAAGCTGATCCTCTCTGTCCCATGAATCCTCTCCTGACTGAACAACTCTGTTAAACAAAGTCCCGTTAGGTGCTTCTATTCTCCATACAGGCACAAGTACATCCCTTGCAGTATCATTATTATTTATTACAACAATAATTTTTTCATCCTTTGTCCAACGTCCGTAACACATTATGCCATAACTCATATACAGATAGTCAAGAGAACCATAGGCAAAGGCTCTGTACCTTTTATGAATTTTTATAAGGATTCTGTAATATTCCAAAAGATCTTTATCTTCTCTTCCCCATGGATATGTTCTTCTGTTGTCAGGGTCGGTCCAGCCTGTAAGTCCTGCCTCATCACCGTAATATATTGTAGGCGCACCTATCCATGTCATCTGGAAAGTAATAGCCTCTCTCATAATATTTTTATTAATACCTGTATCGGCTTCCTTTGGCCCCATTGTATGAAGTCTGCCTACTTTTTTATTTGTTCTTGTAAGAAATCTTGAATGATCATGATTTGAAAGCTCATTCATTGCAACAGACAGACTTTCAAAACTGAATCTTGACATATAATAACGCATTTTTGCTTCAAAATCCCCTGCGTTATTAAACTTATCCCATGAACATTGTTCACTGTGCTTTTCCATGCCTGTTAAAAACCATGTAATAGGCTCCATAAAGGCATCATAATTCATAACAGTGTCCCACTGGTCGCCTCCAAGCCAGTCTTTCGGATCTCCGTAATGCTCTGCAAGTATAATTGCATCGGGATTAGCCTCTTTAACAGCTTTTCTGAAATCTCTCCAGAACTGCATATTAAATTCCTTGCTTGTTCCCAGATCGGCAGCTACGTCAAGTCTCCAGCCGTCTGCATTATATGGAGGTGAAACCCATTTTTTACCTATTCCTATAATATAGTCATAAAGCTCTTTTGAACCTTCATAGTTAAGCTTAGGGTGATTGGAATGTCCCCACCAGCCGTCATAACTTTCATTTCCCGGCCAGTGTCCTCCGTGCCAGCTGAAGAAGTCATGATAACGGCTTTTCTCACTCATAAACGCCCCATCAGGATAACCATTATTTTTGTAAAAACCTTCTCTGTCAAGCCACTTGTTAAAGGCTCCGCAATGATTAAAAACACCATCAAGTATTATTTTTATGCCGTTTTTATGAGCAATGGATATTAAATCTGCCATAAGCTTATTGCTTGCCTCAAGATTTTCTTTGTCCGTTGTTCTTATCATATACATTGTGGCTTCGGCATTGTCCTTTTTACCCTCTTCAAGAGGCTTTCCTCCGTCATTAATAATAACTCCGTAATGAGGATCAATGCTATCATAATCCTGAATATCATATTTATGATTACTTGGAGATACAAAAACCGGGTTGAAATAAATTACATCAACTCCAATATGTTTAAGATACCCCATTTTTTTAATTACACCCTTTAAATCTCCTCCGTAAAAATTACAGACATCAAGAAGCTCAACAGGAGCATTCCAGTCCTTTACTGCCTTTGATGTAACACCTAAATAGGCATATTCATTATCTACAACATCATTTTTCTTGTCGCCGTTGTAAAATCTGTCCACATAAATCTGATACATAACCGCACCCTTTGCCCAGTCAGGAGTTTTAAATCCCGGAATTACGGCAAAGTTATAGTCATTGTTTATTTTTTTTACAAGTCCCTGTTTGTTATAAAAATATACACGATCATCCTTTATAATCTTAAAATAGTAACTGTTCCTGCTCTCACCGCATATAAAGCTTCCCTCATAATAGTCAAAATAATCATCGGATCTCACTATATCCATTTGATAGCTTTCACCGCCAAATAAGACATAAACATCGTCTAAATCATCTTTTCCTGTTCTGATTTTAACTGAAACCTTCTCATTAATATCCGGTGAAACTGGATTTCTGTAATTTTCGCTTTCATCAGAGAAAATGGCATCAACATTAATATAATCAAAGTTCATTTTCGCTAAAAGCAATAACCTTTCGATATAATCAAATTTCTCCATACTTTTCACCTCATTGCATTCTATATTTAAATTGTAAATGTAAATCATCAAATTGTCAATATTTTATATGTGTTTGTCATTTACATTTAACATAACTTAAGTTATACTGTAGAAAAAGGATGTGATTTAATGAAAATAGAACTTTGCCAGACAAATATAATATGGGAAAAAAAGAATCTCAATCTTCAAAAAGCTGAAAAGTTAATATCAGAAAGCAAAAGTGACCTGCTGTTTTTTCCTGAAATGAGTTTTACAGGTTTTTCTATGAACACTGATCTGACAGGGGAAAATGATAACTTCACCGTTAATTATATGCAAAAACTTTCACTTAAATACAATAAGTCAACTGCATTTGGCTGGGTATATAAAAATGGTGAAAAGGCAGAAAATCATTATACATTTATAAACAATAAAGGTGATATTTTATCTGATTATATAAAAATACATCCCTTCAGCTTCAGCGGTGAAGATAAATATTTTAAAAAAGGAAACAAAATAAATATATTCAGATATGAAAATTTTAATATATGCAATTTTATATGTTATGACTTAAGATTTCCCGAAATATTCCAGGCAGCCTCAAAAAAATCAGACATTATAACAGTTGCCGCCTGCTGGCCCAAAGCCAGAAGAGAACACTGGCTGACCCTTTTAAAAGCCCGTGCAATAGAAAATGTATGCTATATTATAGCAGTAAACTGCGTCGGAAATATCGGTGAGCTTTCATACAGCGGTGACAGCTGTATAATAAATCCCAATGGAGAGATAAGAGAAATACTCTCATATAAAGAAGGCACAATAAGTGCAGAAATTGAAAATGACGTATCCACATACAGAAAAAATTTTCCCGTAAAACAAGACAGACAAGAAGACTTATACAAAATACTTTAA
>CAZGIC010000124.1:3086-5579 GCA_964526435.1 uncultured Lachnospiraceae bacterium
CCCGGGGGAATTGAACCCCCATTTCCCGGTCCGGAGCCGAGCGTTTTATCCATTAGACTAGGGATGCAGATTTCAGGTCCGGCTGATAAAAGTCAGACCTTAGGGTGTCGAAAAAATCGCCATACCTGCATTTCCTGCAAATTCAAAATATGCTTGCCCAATTTTATATAGGGGCAAGGGCGACTTTTTAACGACAGATTATTTTCTATATTTCTGAGGCTCACTTTCATAAAGATTATTCCCATCACTGTCAATTATAACAATTCCGGGAAAATTTTCAACCTCAAGCCTGTGTATAGCCTCTGAACCCAAATCTTCATAATCCACAACTTCACACTTTTTCACACAGGTACTTAAAAGAGCTCCTGCTCCCCCCACAGCTCCTATATATACAGCACCATATTTCTTCATTGCGTCTATAACAGCCTGACTTCTTGCACCCTTTCCTACCATACATGTAAGTCCAAGCTCAATTGTCTTTGGAGAATATGCATCCATTCTGTAGCTTGTTGTAGGACCAACTGACCCTATAGGCTCTCCCGGCTTTGCAGGGGCAGGACCTGCAAAATATATTGTCTGATCCTTTAAATCTACGGGCAGAGGAATACCTTTTTCATAATTTTCAAGCATTCTTTTATGTGCTGCATCTCTTGCCGTATATATTACACCTGTTATATTAACAATATCTCCGGCTTTCAGTTCTCTTGCCTTTTCTCTTGTAATAGGTGTTTGTAAGCTTATATTCACAATACCACTCCTCTCCGTAATTACAGTTCACATTCACTATGTCTTGTAACATGACAGCTTATATTTACAGCTAAAGGAAGCCCCGCTATATGAGTAGCATAAGTTTCAATATTAAGTCCAAGAATAGTGGTGTTACCTCCAAGTCCCTGAGGACCTATACCCAGATTATTGGCCCTTTCAAGAAGTTCTTCTTCCATCTCTCTTATATGTTTTTTGGGAGATTTTGAACCTATGGGACGAAGAAGAGCCTTTTTTGCAAGGAAAGCACACATTTCAAAATTGCCCCCTATACCAACACCCACAACCATAGGCGGACATGGATTTGGACCTGCCTTTTCTATACAATCAATCACAGCATTTTTCACACCCTCAATACCATCTGATGGCTTAAGCATATAAACCCTGCTCATATTTTCACTTCCAAAACCTTTAGGTGCAACCTCAATATGTACCCTGTCACCTTCAACAATATTGTAATGTATAATTGCAGGAGTATTGTCATTTGTATTTACTCTTATAAGAGGGTCTTCAACTACAGATTTTCTTAAATATCCTTCATTGTAGCCTTTACGCACACCTTCGTTTACAGCATCTGTAAGACTGCCTCCGGTAAAGTGTACCTCCTGACCTATATCTATAAAAATAACTGCCATTCCTGTATCCTGACATATAGGTTTCATTTTATCTTTAGCCAGATCTGCATTTTCTATAAGCTGTGACAAAATATTTTTTCCTATTTCTGATTTTTCATTCTCTTTTGCATTTTCAAGAGCCGAATATACATCTGAATTAAGACAGCAGTTTGCATTTATACACATATTTTTAACCGCTTCTGTAATTTGTGACACATCTATTTCTCTCATGACATTATCTCCTCGTATTAGTTAATATACTAAAATTATATCAGATTTTAATCTCATACTCAACAACAAAATGTCTGTTCTTTTATACACCTGAATCTTATTCTCACATAATCAACATACCAGCTTCCGTTTTTACACAGAACAGGCTTAAGTGCATCTGCAGCCTCATCAATGATTTCCTGTGTTTCATCTTCGGATATATCCTTAAATGGAGCCATATTAAACATTCTTATCCAGCTTTCAAGCCCCTTTTCTCCTACCTGCAATGTAGGTCTGTCAAAAAGCAAAGCATATTTTACAATAAATCCCGCCTTTTCAAGGAGAGGAGCATATTCGCCTATAGTTGGAAAATAAAAATTTTTAAAATACTTATATCCTCTTTTATTAAATATGTCCTTTAGTGCAGAATGAACTGTTTCTGCACAGCCATAGCCTCCAAATTCACACACAAACTCTCCGCCGTTTTTTATATTGGCTGAAATATTGTTTAAAAGTTCCTGATGTCGTTCCTTATCTATCCAGTGAAGCACCGCATTTGAAAATATGCCGTCAACAGGTTCAACTCTGAAATCCAGAGCATTTCCTTTAATAAATTTAATATCACTATAATTTTCTCTTGCAATTTTAAGCATATCCTCTGAATCATCAATGCCTATAACATTATATCCTTTTTCTTTAAGCTTAACAGTCAAATTGCCATTGCCACACCCCAGATCTATAACAGAGCTTCCGCAGGGAAGATTAAAAAGTTCAATTACATCCTCACCGTATTTATGAACAAACTTAAAGTCTTTTGCATATTTTGAAGCATCCCATTTTATATTCATAAAATCACATCCCAAATAACAAAAGAGCGTGAAGATACACGCTCTCAGTAAAATTT
>CAZGIC010000125.1:0-5555 GCA_964526435.1 uncultured Lachnospiraceae bacterium
AAATTAAGCTTAATAAATTTGTGATAAAATTGTAATATAAAATACGGTTTAATATGCTATACTAAGAATATATTTAAAATAAGAAATTCACAGGAGGTGCATTATGAACTCAAAATTAAAAGAAAAAATCACAGAGTCCCTTTCGGCAGTCCTCCCAATTACAGGAATTGTATTAATCCTCAGCATAATACTGGTTCCTATGGATTTGGGCATTATTGCAATGTTTCTTGTAGGAGCGGTTATGCTTGTTATAGGAATGGGATTGTTTCAGCTTGGTGCTGAAATGTCAATGAGTCCTCTCGGTGAAGGTGTTGGTGTGCAGATATCAAAGATGCGCAGCATTTTTATAGTTCTGATAATTGCTTTTCTTATGGGAGCTATAATAACAATATCTGAACCGGATCTTCAGGTTTTGGCAGGGCAGGTACCGTCAATACCAAATTATACACTTATCTTTGCCGTTGCCATTGGTGTTGGTATCTTTCTTGCAATGGCAATACTCCGAATTATGTTGCAGATCAATCTTTCAACTCTTCTTATTGTTTTATACATAATTCTTATGGGAGTATCTTTCCTTGTTCCGGATAATTTTGTTGCAGTTGCATTTGACTCAGGCGGTGTTACAACAGGTCCTATGA
Organism: uncultured Lachnospiraceae bacterium; assembly: GCA_964526435.1. Classification (GTDB taxonomy): domain Bacteria; phylum Bacillota; class Clostridia; order Lachnospirales; family CAG-274; genus Gallispira. Next base: position 639 of record CAZGIC010000125.1, read on the forward strand.
CTGTACCTTTTATTATGGCTATAGGTGTAGGTCTTGCTTCTGTCAGAGGTGACAAAAATGCGGCAAATGACAGTTTTGGTCTGGTAGCATTGTCAAGTATTGGTCCAATACTTGTTGTACTTATACTTGGATTTTTTTATAATCCTACTGAAACAGCTTATGAGCTTTCAGATATTCCGGATGTTTCAACAACAAGAGCTGTAGTTATAGAATTTATTGTAAGTCTGCCTACATATGTTAAAGAGGTTTTAGTTTCTCTTTTTCCTGTATTTTTGGTATTTGTGCTGTTTCAGCTCATTACAAGAAGATATATAAAAAGACAGATAAAACGTATTGTAATTGGTTTTATATATACTTATTTAGGTCTTGTTCTTTTCCTTTGTGGTGTAAATATTGGATTTGCCCCTGTTGGAACATATCTGGGCAGTGAAATTGCTTCTCAGAGCTGGTCATGGTTTCTTGTACCTCTCGGTATGATTATAGGTTATTACATAGTTAAGGCTGAGCCTGCTATTCAGGTACTTAACAATCAGGTAGAAGAGGTTACTAACGGTGCAATATCAAAAAAGGCAATGAATGCCTGTTTGTCAATTGGTGTTGCAGTCAGTGTCGGTCTTGCTATGTTAAGAGTGCTTACAGGAGTACATATTTATTTCATCATTATTCCAGGTTATATAATTGCTCTTGTATTATCAAGATTTGTTTCAAAAATGTTTGTAGGTATTGCCTTTGACTCAGGTGGTGTTGCCAGCGGACCAATGACAACAACTTTCCTGCTTCCTTTAAGTATAGGTGCATGTGAAGCTGTAGGCGGAGATATTATGACTGATGCCTTTGGTGTAGTTGCACTTGTAGCACTTACGCCTCTTATTGCAATACAAATTATGGGTGTTCTTTATAGATATAAGCAGGCAAAGACACAAAAACTTGTACTTGCAGGAAGAGCAGCATGGCAGGATGCTGAGGATATAGTTGATTTTGAGGAGGAATTTGAAGATGAAGAATAAAAAAGAAACTTTTCAGATTTTATTTCTGGTTGCCCCCCCAAAACTTTCAGCTAAGGCTGAGGAAGTATTAAAAAAGGAACATGTTCCCATGCAGTATCATATAAGAGCAAAAGGTACTGCAACAAGTGAAGTAATGGATACTTTGGGTCTTGGAGATACTGAAAAAGACATTACCATAAGCATAATGTCAAAAACTTTTGCAGATGATATGCTTGCAAAGCTTAAGAAAAAACTGCATCTTGGAATGCCTAACAGCGGAATCGCTTTTACAATTAATCTGTCATCAGGAAGCGGTTGTATGATTAAGCTGATAGAGGAAACAGAGTCAGCCTATGTAAATAAAGATGTTGAAGAAAGGAGTAATTCAAAACCTATGGATAGCGAATATACTATGATAATGGCAATGGTGAACCCGGGCTTTAGTGAAGAAGTTATGAAAGCTTCAAGACATGTAGGTGCTTCAGGCGGTACAGTACTTCACAGCAGAAGAGTGGGAACTGAAGAAGCTCTTAAATTCTGGGGAACCAGTTTACAGGAAGAACGTGAAATTATACTTATAATTTCTGAAAAGAAGAATAAATTACCTATTATGAAAGCAATCAATGAAAAATGCGGTATGAGCACTGAAGCTCAGGGTGTGGTTATGTCATTCCCTGTAGACAGTACTGCCGGACTTAGCTGATGACATTAGAGTGAATTTATTGGTGTTATTGGGTTAACTGTTCAAAAACTGCAATTTTTTCTTGAAAATCAGGTTTATTGATAATCTGAACGGTCTGCGTTTTGCAGACCGTTTTTTAAGTATTTAAAATTAAATTTATTTTTTAAAAACAAAATAGAAAAGGCTACTTTTCTATTTAAAATTTGGTTAATTTATGATATAATTAATAAAAATATAATTATATTGCTAAGGAAGGAAATAATAACTATGGAAGGTAAATTTAATTTTAATAAGCTTGTATATACAATTATAGCAGTATTGCTTGTTATAATTATTATTGTGGCTGTTTCCATTGCTGTTAAAAACGGAAGTGAGGTAGTTTCTAATGATAATGAAGAAGTAAGTGTTACTGAAGATTCGGGTGTAACCAATGGTATACTGCAGGGACAGGAGGCTGAAATATCTGAAATTGAAGAAGGTGATTTACCAACAGATGAAGAACTTGCAGAATACGGACTTGAAAATGTAATGCAGACAAGTAAAATTAATCAGCAGTTTAATTTGTATAATTATGAAATAACAGAAGATGGCGGTATTAAATATAACTATCTTGCAAATGCTGTTACAAGTGGCGAAAGACTTTCTGTTACTGCAAAAGCAATGACTGAAGATGAATATAATGATATGCTTCCTGATGAAAAGGCACAGAATAATACTGTTGACGGAATTGATGTTGTTTACAATGACAGAAGTCTTTATCATACAGTTGACGAAACACAGGTTCCGGAATATGTAAAAAATGCAGAAGAGGCCGGAAATGTAGTTGTCAGATATGGCAATTCTCTTGGAGAGCTTCTGCCTATGCAGCAGCTTATGTGGTATAAGGACGGTATCGGCTACACACTTGAGTCAATAAGCAGAAATTATACTTATGATGACATGGCAGCACTTGCACATGACTTTTTTGAAGCGACTAAATAATATAAGGAGTTAGATTTAATGTTACTTAAGGATTTTAATAAAATTCATTTTATAGGTATTGGCGGTATAAGTATGTCAAGTCTTGCTGAAATTCTTTTACAGAAGGGTAAAGTTATTTCAGGTTCTGACGGAGTACAGACATCAGTTACCGACAGTCTTGTTGAAAAGGGAATTAATGTTATTATAGGTCAAAAAGCTGATAATATTACAGATGACATTGATCTGGTTGTGTATACTGCAGCTGTAAAAGAGGACAATCCCGAACTTATAGCGGCAAAGAATTCAAAAGCAGTGGTTATAGACAGAGCTGAGCTTGTAGGTATGCTTATGCTTGAATACAGACATCCTATATCTATAGCCGGTACACATGGAAAGACAACAACATCTTCACTTGTTGCAGAAATACTTATGGCAGCAAATGTTGATCCGACTGTTTCAATAGGCGGTATGCTTCCAAGTATTGGCGGAAATTATAAAGTAGGTGGTGATGATTACTTTGTTCTTGAAACTTGTGAATACTGTGACAGTTTTCTTAAATTTAATCCCCACTCTGCTATAATTTTAAATGTGGATAAGGATCATATTGATTATTTTAAAAATTTGGATAATATATACAAATCTTTTAATAAATTTGCAAAAAGAATTCCTGCAGATGGATTTCTTGTTATAAATAATGATATACCCAGACTTAATGAGGTTTTAGACGGCATTAAGTGCTCTTATGAAACCTATGGTAAAAACAGTGACAGTGACTGGTATGCTGAAAATATAAGCTATGATTCAATGGGTCACGGTTCATATACAGTATTTCACAAGGGCAGTAAAATTGCTGAAATAAATCTGTCAATACCCGGAGAACATAATGTATATAATTCACTGGGTGCATTTGCTCTTGCCTACAGGTACGGTATTAAAACAGAAGATATAAAAAAGGGTATTTCAAATTATCGTGGTACTGACAGGCGTTTTCAGTATAAGGGCAGTTTTAATGGTGTTACTGTAATAGATGATTATGCCCATCATCCTACGGAAATAGCAGCAACAATTAACAGTGCAAGATCTAATGATATAGGCAGACTTGTAATAGCATTTCAGCCGCATACTTACAGCAGAACATATGAACTTTTGGGCGATTTTGCAAAAATTCTTTCCAAAGCAGATTTAGTTGTTTTGCTTGATATTTACGCTTCAAGAGAAAAGGATACAGGGCTTGTAAGCAGTAAGGATCTGGCGAATAAAATTGTCGAACATGGAGGAAATGCAGAATATTGTGGCTCATTTGAAAATGCTGAAAATTATATTGTTAAAAACTGTAATCCACAGGATATGTTGATAACTATGGGTGCAGGTGACATTGTAAAATTGGGAGAAAAACTTGTTTCTCAGGAGTAATTCACAAAGTTATCCCAGTTATCCACAATTATATAATGTAATTTACTGTGGAAAATAAAAGTTATCCACTTAAGATAAAAAAATCGAAAAATTATCGAACATTATTACAATTACATTACAGAGATTACAGCAAAATTACAATATAAGAATATTTGTTGTATATAATATTTTTGTTATAAATAAAAAATATATTGCAATTTTTGTCAATATAGGTTATTATTATATAAATATGTTTATTTTTTAAGGAGGAAAAATTTATGATTTCTGCCGGTGAATTCAGAAATGGTGTTACTATGGAATATGAGGGAAACATTTATCAGATAATTGAGTTCCAGCATGTTAAACCAGGTAAAGGTGCTGCATTTGTAAGAACTAAGTTAAAAAATCTTGTATCAGGTGCAGTTGTAGAAAAAACTTTCAGACCAACTGAAAAAATGCCTAGAGCTCATATTGATAGAAAAGATATGTCATATCTCTACAATGATGGTGAGCTTTATTACTTCATGGATGTTGAAACTTATGACCAGATTCCAATTCCTGCAAGTGAAATAGGAGATACTCTTAAGTTCATTAAGGAAAATGAAGCTGTAAAGGTACTTAGTTATCAGGGTAAGGTGTTTGGTATTGAGCCTCCTATTGCTGTTGAGCTTGAAGTTACTGATACTGAACCAGGATTTAAGGGCGATACTGCTACAGGTGCTACAAAGCCTGCTACTGTTGAAACAGGTGCAACTGTTAATGTGCCTTTATTCATTAATCAGGGCGAGATTATTAAGGTTGATACTGCTACAGGTGAGTATTTAGGCAGAGTAAATAAGTAAAAATTTTACTGAGAGCGTGTATCTTCACGCTCTTTTGTTATTTGGGATGTGATTT